>NZ_PSWE01000003.1:0-171676 GCF_002932195.1 Rathayibacter sp. AY1C4
GGGGTTCGGGTGTCCAGGGGAGGCATGCACAGGAGACGCGCGAGGTCCCTGTTCGTGACGCGGAGGCGCGGAATGCGTTCGGGTGGCGCAGTGATCGGTGTCGGACCGGCTCGACCGGCAGGGGCTGTGCCATCGTCGGGAGGGGCGGAGTCCCCGACGATCCGGAACCGACACCCAGGAGGGGACCGCATGGCGCACGCCGCGCTGATCATCCACAGCGCACGGAAGGTCGACGCGGCCGGGACGGTGGAGGACCACTGGCTCCGCGCGCGGGACGGCGCGATCACGGCGACCGGCACCGGCACCGGCTGGCAGGCGCAGGCGGAGGGGGCGCAGCTGCACGACGCGCGGGGCCTCACCGCTGTCCCGGGCTTCCTCGACCTCCACGTGCACGGAGGGGGCGGTCACGGCTTCGACGGAGGAGCGGAGGCGATCCGCGCGGGCCTCGCGCTGCACCGCTCCCGTGGCACCACGCGCTCGCTGGTCAGCCTGGTCTCGGCGCCGCTGGAGCAGCTGGAGTCCTCTCTGGACGCGGTCTCGGCCCTCGCGGCCACCGACCCGCTCGTGCTCGGCGCGCACCTCGAGGGCCCGTTCCTCGCGCCCTCGCGCAGGGGAGCGCACGACCCCGCGGCTCTCGTGCACCCCTCCTCCGGCGCGGTCGGCCGGCTGCTGGACGCCGCCCGCGGACGCCTCGCGCAGATCACGCTCGCGCCCGAGCTGCCGGGAGCCCTCGCCGCGGTGGAGCGGCTCGCCGGCGCCGGCACGGTGGTCGCGGTGGGCCACACCGAGGCGGACGCCGACCAGGCGCGGGCCGCGTTCGACCGCGGAGCCCGGCTGGTCACGCACGCGTTCAACGCCATGCCCGGGATCGGCCACCGCTCCCCGGGCCCGATCCCGGTGGCCCTGGGAGACGAGCGGGTCGCGCTCGAGCTGATCCTCGACGGCCGGCACGTGGACGTCGAGGTGGTGCGGCTCGCGTTCGCGGCGGCTCCCGGGCGGATCGCGCTCGTCACCGACGCGATGGCGGCGGCCGGGGCGGGCGACGGAGCGCACCGCCTCGGCCCGCTCGACGTCGAGGTGCTCGGCGGAGTCGCCCGGCTCGCGGGCACCGCTGTGCTCGCCGGGTCCACGCTCACGCAGGAGGAGGCCCTGCGGCGGGCCGTCGGGCCCGGCCGGCTCGGGCTGCAGGCGTCCGTCGCCGCCCTCACCGCCGTTCCAGCCCGCGTGCTCGGCCGGCGCGACCTCGGCCTGCTAGCGCCCGGGTACCGCGCCGACGTCGTCCTGCTCGACGCGTCGCTCCGCGTGCAGCGCGTCTGGGCCGACGGGCTCCCGTTCCCCGTCTCCGCGGCCGGCGCGACGCGACCCCGGGTCAGGGCGTCGGCGTGACGGTCCAGGTCCCCTCGGTCTGGACGGCCATGACGCCGGGGAGGTCGGCCTCGAACACCTCGGAGAAGGCGACGGAGTCGCCGAACAGCTGCGGCTGATCGGAGGTCGTGAACACGCGGCCGGAGAACGAGTCGTCCGGACCCGCGGGCGTGTAGTCGACCGTCACGCGCGGGACGTCGTCGGAGAAGAACAGGACGGCCGGGCCGGTGCCGGACTGCGCACCGCTCACCGTCGCGAGGTCGTTCCAGCTCTGCAGGCCGAGCGTCCACGGCCCGTCGGCTCGGACGATCACCTGCTGCTCGACGGGGTCGTCGCGGAAGATCCCGGTCAGGAACGACCCCGTCATCGGGGCGGCGGCCTCGCCGAAGGGCGTCATCCGGCCCGCGGCGGTGACGATCGCCGTGCCGGTGCAGGCCGAGCAGTCCAGGCTCAGGACGACCGCGAACTCGCCCTGCCGCTGGAACGACACGTCGGCCGGGCCGGTGCCCGAGACGGTGGCGGGGACTCCCTCGCCGACCGGCCCGGCGTCGACGACGGTTCCGACCGGCTCGGCGGTCGCCGGAGCGGAGGGGGTCGGGCTCGGAGTGATCAGGTCGGTGATGGCGGGTCTCGGCGTCCGCGAGGCGGGCGCGGACGCCGTGGCGCCCGCCTCGGCCCCGCCGCCGGCGGTGCACCCGCCCAGCAGCAGGAGCCCCGCCGCTGCCGTCGTCGCCACTGCCGCTGTCGTCCCCCGAGCCCTCATGCGTCCAGACTGCCAGGGCTGGTCCGGATCGTCGTCCCCGGAGGGAGTCAGAGGAGCAGGGCGCCGAGGCCCGCGGCGACGAGGACGACGATCCACGGGGGCACGGTCCAGCGCGTCAGCGCCACGAACGCGCCGATCGCGAGCGTCAGAGCGCCGGTCGAGCCGATGCCCTCGGTCAGCACCGGGTCGTAGAGGGCGGCGCCGAGCAGTCCCACCACGCCGGCGTTCACGCCGGCCAGCGCCCGCTGCGCGACCGGCAGGTGCCGCAGCCGCTGCCAGAACGGGAGCACGCCGACCACGAGCAGAGCGCCCGGCAGGAAGATCGCGACCAGCGCGATCGCCGCCCCCGCGACACCGTCCGGCGTCCCCGCGCCCACCGCGCCGAGGAACGCGGAGAAGGTGAAGAGCGGGCCGGGCACCGCCTGCGCCGCCCCGTATCCGGCCAGGAACTCGCTCTGCCCGACCGTGCCGGCGCCGACCGTCTGCGCCTCCAGCAGAGGCAGCACGACGTGGCCGCCCCCGAACACCAGAGCGCCCGCGCGGTAGAAGACGGAGCCGAGACCCGCCGCTCCCTCGCCGGTGAGAGCGGCGAGCAGGGGGAGGCCGGCCAGGAGGAGCCCCCAGAGGGCGAGGGCCGAGACCGCGAGCGCCGTCGGGATCCGGACCGCGAAGACCGGGCCCTCGTCCGGAGCCGCCTCCTCGCCGCGCAGCCACAGGACGCCGGCCAGGCCCGCCGCCGCGATCACCGCCACCTGCAGCGCGGGCTCCGGGGCGAGGAGGACGGCGACAGCCGCTGCGCCGGCGATCGTCGCGCGGCGGCGGTCCGGTGCGAGCGAGCGCGCCATCCCGAGCACGGCCTGCGCGACGACCGCGGCCGCCGCCGCCTGGAGGCCCAGGAGCCAGCCGGCGGAGGCGACGTCGCCCGCACCGGCGACGAGCCCGGCGACGAGGACCAGGGCGATCGCCGAGGGGAGCGTGAATCCGCACCACGCGGCGACCAGTCCGGCGAGTCCCGCGCGCTGCAGGCCGACCGCCATCCCGACCTGGCTGGACGCGGGTCCGGGGAGGAACTGGCACAGCGCGACGAGGTCGGCGTACGCGCGATCGGTCAGCCAGCCGCGGCGCACCACGAACTCCTCGCGGAAGTAGCCGAGGTGCGCGATCGGCCCGCCGAACGAGGTCAGCCCGAGGCGGAGGAACACGAGGAGCACGGGGAGGGCGCCGCCCCGCTGCAGCCGACCCGTCTCCGACACGGGGGCATCCTGCCAGACGGCGGTGTCCAGCACGCGTCGTGTCACCGGAAAAGGGACGATAAGCGGCCGGATAAGCGATTCCTTCTTCTCCGGTTGATGAAACGGTGGGTAGAAATACTGAACCCCTTCTCATCCCCTCTGTTAGCCTGATCCGGCTTCCCTTTCCTTCTCGAGGAGAAGGTGATCCGCACCAGTAGCGCGAGCGCTGCCGCTCGTTCACTGAACGCCTTCTCCTCCTCTTTCGATCGGTGTACCCGGAACGGTGACGATCGGAAAGGCTCTCTCTTCCGTGACTCCTCAGGACACTGCCGTCGGCGACTCCGCCGACTCCTCCCGCACCGGCTCCCGATCGGGCGTCAAGGCCCTCTCCGCTCTCTCCCGCCGCACGATCCTCGCCGGATCCGTCGCCGGCGCGGGCGCGATCGCCTTCGCGACGCCGGCCCTCGCGGCCGGCGACCTCACAGCGGTGCCCCGACTGCCCGGCGAGGTCTCGCGCCTGTCCACCGCCACGTCGAAGACGGGCGGGAAGCGCTACGAGATCATCGACGTCGTCGTCGCGGGGGACCGGGCGCGCCTGTTCGTGCCGCACGCGACGCCTCCGTCGCAGACCAGGGGCGCATCGATGCTCTGGTACTACCACGCCCGCAACGGCACCCACACGGCGCTCTCGAGCGCCTTCGCGTACTCGGCCGACCTCGCCGTGGACCGCGGCATCGTCAGCATCTGCCCGACCTACGGCGGCAGCATCTGGTCGAGCCCGCGGGCGATCGAGATCCAGGCCGCTGTCGTCGCCTGGGCCTCGTCGGTATGGCGGATCGACGCGAGCCTCCTCCGCTCCGACTCCGGGGGCGGGCCGCTTCTGACCTGGGCCTACGGGAAGCGGATGGTGCCGAACATCCGGGGCGCGTACCTCTGCAACAGCTCCTACGACATGGAGGAGCGGGCGGCGAGCGAACCGGACCGGATCGGCCCCGAGTACGCCGACGCCGCGGCCATCGCCGCCACCAACCCGGCGCGGCTGCCCGCGTCGGTGTGGCGCGGTGCGCGGCTGAGGATCACCGGATCGCCCGACGACAAGGTCGTGCCGTTCGCCCTGCACGGCGCCGCCCTCCACGCCGCGGCCCTGCCCCTGGCGAAGGAGGCGACGGTCCGCACCCACCCGGGGGAGGGCACCGACGGGCACAAGGTCCCGAGCTTCACCAACAAGGAGATGCTCGACACCTTCCAGCGCTGGATCACCGAGGGCCCCGTGCCGCAGACGGAGCCCGAGCCCGAGACGCCACCCGTGTCCACGCTGCCCGGCGCGGGCACCTACGAGAACGGCGCCGCGCAGATCGTCACCACCGGCACCTGGACGACGCTGAAGGCCACCGCGGACAGCGGCGGGAGCATCGCCTACTCGACCAGCTCCGGCGCCTCCGCGACGCTCGCCTTCACCGGCACGAGCATCGCCTGGATCAGCCGACTCACGTCGTCCTCCGGGATCAACGACGTCGAGCTCGACGGTGTGAAGGTCGCCTCCGTCGACCGCTACAGCGCGTCCACCCGCTCGAAGCAGACGGTGTGGAGCAGCGGACAGCTCGCCGCCGGGCCGCACACGCTGACGATCCGCCGGGGGAGCGGCCGCAATCCGGCCTCGACCGGGACCAACCTGCTGCTCGACTCCTTCGTGGTCGGCGACGCGACGCCTCCGCCGGCGACGACGCTGCCCGGAGCGGGCACCTACGAGAACGGCGCCGCCCCGATCGTCACGACCGGCACCTGGTCGACGTTGAAGGCGAGCACGGACAGCGGCGGCAGCATCGCCTACTCGACCACCGCGGGCGCCTCCGCCACCCTCGCCTTCACGGGTACCAGCGTGAGCTGGATCAGCCGCCTCACCGGCTCGTCCGGCATCAACGAGGTCGAGCTCGACGGAGTCAAGGTCGCGTCCGTCGACCGCTACAGCGCCGCGACGCGGTCGAAGCAGACGGTCTGGAGCAGCGGACAGCTCGCGGCCGGGCCGCACACGGTGACCATCCGCCGCGGGAGCGGCCGCAACCCGGCCTCGAGCGGCACCAACCTGATCCTCGACGCGTTCGTGGTCGGCGACGCCGCTCCGGTCCCCACGGTCACCGTGCCCACGCCGATCGCGGAGTGGTCCTTCGCCGAGAGCGCCGCCCCCTTCGCCTCGGCCGTCGCGGGCGCTCCGGCGCTCCGGCAGGGCGCGGGCTCCTCCGCCCGCGCCGTCGCCACGCCGTTCGGCACCGGAGTCGCCCTCAACGGGACGACGGACCACCTGGTCGTCCCCAAGGACGAGGTCGGCCCGCTCAACCTGGGCGCCTCGACCGGCCAGGTGACGATCGCGGTGTGGGTGCTCAACTCCGACGCGGACGGCGCCTGCATCGCGGGCGTCTGGGAGGAGTCGACGGTCGGGCCGCTGCGCTCCTATGCGCTGTTCAACAACCTCCCCGAGTACGGCGGCTGGGAGCGCGTGTGCATGCACGTCTCGAAGCTCGGCGGGCCGACGCCCGGCTACCCGTACTCGCGCGACTACTCGGTGGAGCCCCGCCGCATCACGCGCGGCGTGTGGCAGCTGCACGTCGGGACGTACGACGGCGCAGTCGCGGTCTCGTACCTCGACGGCGCCGCCACCGCGTACCCGGTGTACACCGACAAGCTCGGCGCGACCTACGCCAAGAACCCCTACGTCTACCCCGACGGCCTCAACGCGGCTCCGGGCGACTTCGTGGTCGGAGCGGTCGGCCGGGACGGCACGATGATCAACCGCTTCGCCGGCTCCCTCGCCCGACTGCGGGTGTGGGACCGGGCGCTGACCGCGGAGCAGGTGAAGCAGCTCTACTCGGCCGAGAAGGGCGCTCTCGGCTGACGACCCGAGGGCGGTGACACGAGTCCGAGAAGGGGATGATCCGCTTCTCGGACAAGGCCGTGTGAGCGATAGCGGGCGTCCCTCTTTCGAGGGTGGTGTTATCGGCTGAATACAGATCGGCGGGCGGCCGCTTCACGGCTGCTCCGCCGTTCTCCGCCGCCTGTATGCGCTGCGCGGGATTCCGTACTCAGGCGGACGTGCGCTCCCGGAGGGCCGTACGGCGGGGGATCATCGCCCGGCGGCCGCGCAGCCCTGTCCCGGATCTCGGAGTGCGGCCCCGCGCCAGATGCGCACCGGCGCGACCACCTCCCAGCCGAGGGTGAGGTAGAGGGCGCGGCCGTCCGTGCTGGCGACGAGGAGACCGCTCCGTGCACCCTCGGACCGGGCCCAGGCGGTGAGGGCGTCGACGACCCGCCGTCCCAGCCCGCGTCGGCGGAACCGCGCATCGGTCTCGATCCGGTCCAGGACCGCGACCGTCCCGTGCACGGCGGCGGTGCCCTGAGCGGCGACGACTCCGTCGACCAGCAGCCGGACGCTCGCCACTCCGTCGGCGGCCTCGAGCACGGCTCCCGCGAGCAGGGCACCCTCGGCGGTGCGGCCCGGGCCGAGGAGCGCCGCCATCAGGCTCTCGTCGCCCGCGACGAGCTCCAGCCCGGCGGCGGGCGCGAGGCGGGCGTCGTCGCCCAGGCCGATGACCGTCAGCCACTCCTGGGGCCCGGCCACCCGCTCGGCGCCCGCCTGTAGCGCGGAGGGCGACGGATCGACCAGGATCCGCTCCCGCGTGCGCGACTCCGCTCCGACATCGACCAGCCAGGCCCCGTCCTCGCGGACGCGCTGCACGCCGCGTGCCCGGCACCAGCCCTCGACCCAGTCGTCCACCCGCTCCGTCGTCGTGATCACGCCCCGAGAGTAGCCGCGACCGGACGGGCGCGATCGTGGGAAGCGGGTTCTCCCGGCGGTGGCCGTCGATCCCCAGCAGGACCGCCCTCGCCCGGATCGCACCCCGCGCACCGCGATCCGCCGGGTCCTCCCTTTGTCAACCTCAGTGCCACGGCGCCGTCCCCGGCCCTACCGTCGGCGCGAGACATCCGCTGCACCGCCGGGACCCTGACGGCCGTGCCGAGAGTGAGGGGCCGATCCGATGCCCAGGCAGGACGGCGACCCGCGGAGCACCACCCGAGTGCTGCGCGAGCTGGTCTCCGCGTTCGAGGATCCGGGGGCCGTGCACCCGGCGCTCGCCCGGCAGGTGCGGAGCGCCGCCCGCGAGCTGCTCGGCGCGTCGGAGCGGGAACCGCTGCGCCTGCGCGTGCGGATGCCGACCCTGATGGTCCCGCGCTCGGTCGTGGACGAGGTGCCCGATCCGCCCCCGGTGCCGCCCGCCGCGCTCTGACCCGACGGCGCTCGTACACTCGGACGATGCGACACGGCATCGTCATCCTCCCGCAGGACCCGTGGGCCGAGGCCCGCCGGAAGTGGCAGTCGGCCGAGGGCCTGGGCTTCGACCACGCGTGGACCTACGACCACCTCTCCTGGCGCTCCCTCGCCGACCAGCCGTGGCACGCGACCGTCCCCACCCTCACCGCTGCCGCGATGGTGACCGAGACGCTCCGCCTGGGCACGTTCGTGGCCTCCCCGAACTTCCGCCACCCGGTGCCGTTCGCGAAGGAGATCGCGACGCTGGACGAGATCTCGGGCGGTCGGACCATCCTCGGGGTCGGCTCGGGCGGCACGGGCTTCGACGCGCGCGTGCTCGGGCAGCCCGACTACTCGCCCCGGCAGCGGCACGAGCGCTTCACCGAGTTCGTCACAGCCCTCGACGCGCTGCTGCGCTTCGAGGAGCCCGGCTCGGGCGGAGTGGACCTCGAGGGGGAGTGGTTCACCGCCCGCTCGGCGCGCATGGTGGGCGAGCCCGTGCAGAGCCCCCGCGTCCCGTTCGTCCTCGCCGCGAACGGGCCGAAGGGCCTCGCGCTCGTCGCCGATCGCGGGCAGGGCTGGGTCACCACCGGCCCGGAGGGAGTGTCGAGCGAGGAGTGGTGGCGGGCGGTCGCGTCCCTCTCCCGGCGGCTCGACGCGGCGCTCGAGGCGGCCGGGCGCGACCCGCGCACCGTCGAGCGCCACCTCTCGCTCGACTCCGGGGGCGACTACTCCCTCGAGAGCGTCGCCCGGTTCGAGGACATGGCCGGCCGGGCGGAGGAGCTCGGCTTCACGGACGTGATCGCGCACTGGCCGCGGCGCGACGGCGTCTACGCGGGCGACGACGAGGTCCTCTACGAGGTCGCCTCGCGATTCTGACCGGGCCTCGGGGGCTCCGGAGCGGTCCTCAGACCGCGCGGGCGCTCCCGCGGTCGACGAGACGCGCGGGCAGGAGGCGGATCGACGGCTCCTCGCCGCGGGACGGCTGCTCGATCCGCTCGACGAGCGTGTCGACCAGGTGCGCGCCGAGCTCGGCGGCACCCGTCTCGACGTAGCTGTAGGGGAGCGAGAAGTCGCGGGCGAACTCGGCCGAGTACAGGCTCACGACGGACAGCTGCCCGGGCACGGCGACAGCGCGTCGGCCCAGGATCGCGGGAAGCATCGCGATGGTCCGGTCGCTGTGGACGACCAGCGCCGTGAGACCGGGGTTGTCGTCGAGGAACGCCGTGACCATCGGCTCGACGGCGTCGGCGGCGGTGGCGGCCGGGCGCAGCACCAGCTCGATCCCGAGCCGACCGGCGGTCTCGAGAGCCGACTCGCGGAACCGGAGCCCGTAGGTCCCTCCGCGGTCGAAGACGCGCTCAGGAGGGGTGACGAGACCGATGCTCCGATGCCCGAGGGCGCCCAGGTGCTCGATCAGCAGGCGGGCCGCGTCGCCGAAGTCGAGGTCGAAGACGTCCACCCCGGAGGCGTCCGCGGGCACGCCGAGGGCGGCACCGGGCCGCCGCGAGGCGCGCAGGACGGGCAGCCGGTCGTCGTCGTCCGCGACGCTCAGGAGGATCAGTCCGTCGACCTGGCCGGAGCGCGTGAGCCGGCGGACGGCAGCCGCCCCGTCGGCTTCGGTGGCCAGCAGCACGTCGTAGCCGAGCTCGCGGGCGCGGGCCGTGATGGGGAGGACGTACTCGACCATCGCGGGCGCGAACTCGTCCGGGTCGAAGTGGACGAGCAGGCCCAGCGCCATGGTGCGGCGCGTCGCGAGCGCCCGTGCTCCGGCGTTGACCGTGAAGTCGAGCTCGGCGATCGCGTCCTCGATGCGCTTGCGCGTCTCGGGGGAGATGCTGCGCTTGCCGGAGAGGACGTACGACACCGTGCTGCGAGAGACCCCTGCCGCTTTCGCGACGTCTCCGATCGTGGCCATCTCCACCCCCGCTCGAACCGTGTCGAGAGTGGCAGTGCGGCGCGGCGCACGCAACTCGGGCGCCGCGTCCCCGGAGCGAGGACCGGACGCTGCGGCTCCGGCGCTCTGCTCGTCCACGGCGCGCTCATCCCCGTCGGGGAACCTCCGGTCCCGACGACACGCCGACGCGGCCGGGCGCACGAGGTGCCCGGCCGCGTCAGGGCGTTCTGGACGGATCAGCCGCAGCGCGCCGCACCGTAGGCCGGTGCCGTGGATCCGCTCGCCGCAGCGCCGTCGACCGTCCCCGCGATCCGCACGTCGAGAGCGCCGGCTCCGACGCTCGCAGCGCGGGTGCTGAAGGCGGCTGAGACCGTCTTGCCGGGAGCGACCCCGGTGAAGGTCTTCGTGCCCCAGGCCGAGCCGATCGTGACGTCAGCGGCGACCGCGCTGGTGTTGGTCGCCGTCCCCGTGATCGTGACCTTCCCCGCGGTGCAGCGCGAGGCCGCCGTGCCGCTCACCGTCAGGCCCGTGGTCCGCCCGACGAAGGGCGTGACCGAGATCCTGTCGATGTTGGGCGCGTACTGCGAGGTGAGCAGGACGCCGGGGAAGGTGTCGGAGAGGTAGGTCGTCCCGTCGAAGCCCGGGAGCTCCTTCGAGGTGATCGCGATGGTGTTCGAGCCCTTCCTGAGCGTGACCGGCACGCTCAGGTCCCACAGCTGGTTCTGGTGGAACGTGTGCGGGAAGAGCACGCGCTGCGTCACTCCGTTGACCGTGATGTCCGCGTGGCGGGCGAGCGGGTCGGGGTTGTAGTGCGTCGCGGGGGACTGCTCCTCGTTGGAGTAGCGCAGCGTGAGCGCGTACGTCCCGTCCTGCTCGGCCTTCACGTCGCCGAAGGTCAGGGTCGAGTCGCCGTCGCGTCCGCCCCCGATGTTCCCGACGGCCTTGCCGCCCGACGCGAAGGACAGGTCGCGGACCGTGGCGGGGCCGGTGATCGTGGCCGCCTCCGCCTCATAGCTCGTCGTCGCGGGCGGGTTCGCGCTCGCTCCGATGACGATCCGATCGACGAGGAGCGTGCCGCTCGTGCCGACGACCTCGATCTTGTTCACGCCGCCCGAGAGGAAGACCTGACGGGTCGAGCTCGCGCCCACCGGCCCGACCTTCACATCGTTCACGTAGAGGTCGCCGGTGCCGCCGCCCAGGGTGTCCACGGTCACGGAGGACGGCGCGTCCTTCGCGGAGTAGCCCCAGACGGTGGTGGAGGCGCCGCTGGTGAGCTTCGCCGTGCCCGAGCCGGAGACGCCGGCGCGGGAGTAGTCGGCCGTCGCTCCGTTGTCGAGCGTGCCGGTCTCGGCCTCGTGGATCGAGGTCGCGGCGGCCGCGCTGGGGAGGGAGAGCTCGATCTTGTCGACGATCGCGTCGCCCACGGTCGACTTCGTGCCGGCGAGGTTCTTCGCGGCGAGCGAGATCGTGTGGGTGCCGGCGGCCAGCTTCACCTTGGTGTCCGCGTGGTCCCAGACCACGAACTTGTAGGCCAGCGGAAGGAGGATCTCCTGCTCCGCAGCGCCGTCGACGCTCAGGAACGCGTTGATCGGACCCTGCTGGGCGTTGGCGGCGTAGGTGTTGAGGGAGTTGGCGAAGACGCTGAGGTCGTACTCGCCGTCCTTCGGGACGGTGACCGCGAAGTCGAGCTTCAGGTCGCCGCCGGTGCGGATCCCGCCGACGTTGCGTCCGCCCGAGGTGTAGAAGCCGCCGACGTTGGTCGGCGAGCCCTCGGGTCCGTTGAGGTTCCGCGATCCGGTGTAGCGGGCGTCCTCGGCCTCGTACTTCTGGCGGAAGTCGACGGGTGAGGCGGACGGCGACGACGCGTTGGCGCCCGGGGTCAGGACGACCTCGTAGGCGGAGTCGACGTCGAGCGCGGGGAGGGATCCGCCGAAGTCCAGCGAGAGGGCGCCGTCCACGACGGACGCGTCGAACTCCTTGACCGTCTGCGGGGCTCCCGAGTCGCCGACCTGGCCGGTCCAGCGGATCTCGCTGACCTCCACGTGGACCTTCGAGCCGAAGGTGGCGGCCGGGATGCGCTCGAACGCGACCTTCTGCGAGCCGCCGACGCCTCCGAAGAGGGCTCTCGCCTGCTTGGCCGCGGTGTCGAGGGTCGCGACGCCCTGGAGGGTGTAGCTCTGGCCGGGCTTGGGCGGCGTGACCGCGACGGTGTCGCCGGTCATCGAGGCGTAGGCGTTGAGGAGCCACCACTGGCCGTTGGCGCGGTTGGCCTGCACCGCGGAGTCGGAGAGGTTGCCGTCGATGTTCCAGTAGGCGATGTCGCCGTCGACCTTCTTGTCCTCGAGCGCGCTGATCCACTGGACCATCTGGCCGGGCACGGAGGTGTGGTAGTTGAAGGCGTACTCGTTGAGGTTCACCGGCAGGTGCTTCCCGGCGTAGGACGTGCCCGCGTACAGCTCGTCCTCCCAGGCCCGGAAGCGGTCGACGTTGGTGCGGATCTCACCCGGGGCGCTCAGCTCGTGCCAGGTCATCACGTCGGGGACGGTGTCCTGCTCGAGCGTGTGGGTCATGAACCCGCGGACCTGGTCGTAGAGGACGCTGGTGTTCGGTCCGGCGATGCGGGCGTCGGGCATCCTGTCGCGGATCAGCGCGTAGGTGCTGTCCCAGGCCGCGAAGAACGCGGTCGGGTCCTCCAGCCAGCTCTTCCCGTTGTAGCTCCACTTCCCGTTGCCGAACATGTTGCCCTCGGGCTCGTTGAACGGCACGAACACGATGTTGTCCTGGTACTCCTCAGGGAGCGCGAGCACCTGGTCGACCTGCGTGGCGATCTTCGCCTGGTAGTCGGCCAGCTTCTCCTGGGGAGTGCTGCCCGGCCACTCGTAGGGGAAGCCGCGGTAGATGTCCGTCATGTAGATGTAGGTGTCGCCGTCCGAGGTGTCGGCGACGGCCTTAGCGACGCTCAGCGCGTCCGCGCCCGGATGCTGCGGCCCGTCCTGCGCCTTGGTCGAGACCGTGCGCAGGTCGATCCCCTCGAGGAGGTTGTCGGAGGGGAGGCCCTCGCCGTAGACCCCGTAGAGGGTGCCGGACGCGCCGCCCATGAACTCCCCGGTGCTCGCGCCGAGGTCGATGGTCATCTCGTCGAGTGCGCGCACCGTGACGGTCGCCGTGACCGCGGTGCCGAGGCCGGTGACGGTGCCCTTCACGGTGAAGGTGCCGCGCTTCGCGTACGCGGAGGCGGGGACGCTCTCCCAGGTGACCGGGGCGTCGCGGTTCACGCCGTCGGAGTAGGTGGCGGGGACCCCCGGCAGGGCCGGCGCGACGCCGATGCCGGTGGTGACCGCGACGCTCGTCGAGAGAACGCCGGTGACGGCCGGCGCGGCGTCGCCCGCCAGACCCCGGACCTGAGCGGCGGTCAGAGCCCGGTTGTAGACGCGGAAGTCGTCGATCGCTCCGTCGAAGTAGGGGTGCACGTTCCAGAGCGCCCGGCCGATGTTGCCGCTCTTGGAGGCGGAGGCGGAGTAGAGCTGCTTCGCGAGGTCGACGGAGGCGGGAGCCGTCGCGACCTGCAGACCGTTGAGGTACAGGGTCACGGTCGTGCCGTCCATCGTCGCGGTGACGTTGACCCACTGGTCCTTCTGCAGCGGCGAGGAGCTGGAGACTCCGGTCTCGCCGCCGTCCTTCAGCTGCTTGATGATCGCGCGGGCGCTGCCGCCGTCGAACGACGGAGCGAAGGCCGACGCGGCGTCGGGGCTGATGCCCAGGCACCACAGCCACTGGAAGCCTCCGGTGCCGGACCACTTCGTCCAGGCGGAGACGGTGGTCTGCGTCACGCCCTGGAAGAGCCCGTTCGGCACGGTCAGGTACGGCGCGGAGGTCGACTCCGCCGCGCCCCCGGGAAGGTCGATCGCGGTCGTACCGGCCTTCCGACCCGCGACGTACGTCGCTCTCGCGCTGTTGACGACGGTGCCGTCGAGCTTCTTCGACGAGAGGTCGGCGACCGTGGATCCGGACACCTGCCCCTGCTCGAAGTCGTACTGGAGGATGAGCGCGTCGGCGGGGACGGAGGTGTCGGCCGCGGAGGCGGACTCGGCGCTCGGGAGAGCGACGGCGAGGGCGGCGAGTGTCGCGGCACTCAGCGCGAGGGCGAGGGAGCGGGTGCCGCGCCTCGGGGAGGACATCGTTGTCACGCTGGTCACTTTCTGTGGGGACAGCCGGCCGGACGACGCCGGGCGTCGGTCCGGGGTCGGAGCAACAGTGCTTCGAACCGGTTCGACAAAACTAGGTTCCCGCGCCTCCGACACGCAAGAGGACCTGAGAAGTTCCTCGTCCGGCTCGCAGGTGCCGGCGGTCGCTCGGGCTCTCGCCGGGACCCGTCAGCCCGCCGGAGCGGCCGTCGCCGCGACGCTCGACAGCGGGCGGACGGGTTCGAGAGGGGCGCGCATCGCCGGGGGAGTGCTGCTGATCGGGATGCTCGCCGGATGCACGGCGGGTCCCTCCGCTCCCGTCGACGACCGGATCATCGTCGCCGCGGAGAACAGCGACCGGCACGCAGGAGGACGCCCTGGACGCGGTCGAGGGGAGCCGCCCGGACTGGCTGAGCCCCGACGGCGTCCTCCCGCGGTGACCCGCGGGACCGCGGCGGCCTGTGCCGCGTGCGGGAGGATGAGGGCATGACGCTCCCTCGGCCGACGCTCCTCTCCCCGCCGCTCCAGGACCGGCTGGCCCGGTGGTTCGACGAGGAGGCGCCGCCGGCCCCCTCGCTGAGCTGGGCCCTGTTCGACCGCAGCGGGCTGCTCGTCCACCACGGCCGCGGCGAGCACCGCCTCGACGGCGACGCTCCCGGGCCCGGGACCGTGCACCGCATCGCCTCCATGTCGAAGAGCTTCGAGGCGGCGGCGGTGCTGATCCTGCGCGACCGCGGGCTGCTCCGCCTCGACGACCGCGTCGCCGACCACGTGCCGGAGTTCACCGACCCGCTCGACTCCGCGGGCCGGCCGCTGTTCGTGACGGTCAGGATGCTCCTCAGCAACTGCTCGGGTCTCCCGGAGGACAACGGCTGGGCCGACGACGTCATGGCTCTGACGCGGGAGGAGTTCCTCGAGGTCGTCGGCCGCGGGCTGACCTTCACGGAGCGGCCGGGTGAGGTCTACCAGTACTCCAACATCGGCTTCTGGCTGCTCGGCGTGCTCGTCGAGAACGTGACCGGGGAGGACTTCCCGTCCTTCGCGACGCGGACGATCCTCGAGCCGCTCGGCCTCCACGACACGCGCTACGACAGCGGCGACTACCCCGACGGCACCGACCTCGCGGCCGGCTTCAGCACCTTCGACGACGGAGCGACCTGGGTGCCCCGCCCCGTCACCGGCACCGGAGCGGGCGCCTGCGCCGCGAGCATGTTCAGCACGGTCGGCGACATCGCCCGCTGGAGCGGCTGGCTCTCCTCCGCGTTCGAGGGCGAGGACGGCGCGGACGACGACCCGGTGCTGAGCCGCGCCTCCCGCCGCGAGATGCAGCGCGGCTGGACGCCGGTCCCCGCGCTGAGCCCTCGCGCCGTCGAGAGCACGCTCGACGGCTCCGCCTACGGGTTCGGCCTCGTCGTCGAGCACGACGTCCGCTTCGGCGGGATCGCCCACCACTCCGGCGGCCTGCCGGGCTGGTCGTCGAACATGCGCTGGCATCTGGAGTCGGGCCTGGGGGCCGTGGTCTTCGCGACCGCGAACGGGGCGAAGCTCGCCGCCGCCGCGACGGGACTGCTCCGCGCCGCCCTCGAGGACACCGCTCCTCCGGCGCGGACCATCACCCTCCTCCCGTCGACGCTCGCCGCGGCCGCCGCCGTCGAGGCCGCGATCGTCGCGGGAGACCTCACCCGGGCGGGGGAGGCGGGCAGCGGCGCCCTGTTCAGCCCCAACCTGCTGAGCGATGTGCCGGCCGACGTGCGCGCCCGCCGCCTCGCCACGGCGATCGCGGAGATCGGCGGGCTCGCCGAGGACCCGACCTCGAGGCCGCTGGTGGAGCGGCTGCTCTGGAGCGCCTCCGCGGCGCAGGCGGCCTTCCTCCTGCCGGGCCGCGACGGAGAGCTCGAGTGCCGGCTCGAGACCACGCCGACCGTCCCGGCCCTGATCCAGCGCCTCGAGATCGTCGTGCGCGAGGCGCCGACGGCTGCCCTCCCGGTCGTGCGCTTCTACCGCCCTCAGGCCGGCTAGCGGTCGAAGACGAGGCGCGGACGCGGCGGACCTCGACGCTCCCGCACCGAGAACGGCGGGCGGCCCTCGAGGGACCGCCCGCCGTCACGCTCCCGCGGTCAGCGGATCGTCGTGCTCGCCGTGTCCGCGTTGCTGCGGATGGACGGGTCGGGCGTCTTCGTCGAGAACGCCGCCGCCAGCGCGGTCGCCGTGCCCGAGACGGCCGCCCTCACCGTGATCTTCTCCGACACGGTCCGCCCGTCCGCCAGGCCGGCCCGCTGGAACACCACGACGTTCCCGACCCTGGTGTACGAGCCGGTCGCCGAGACGAACTGCACACCCGCGGGCAGGACGACCTGCGAGACGACCGACGCCGAGGCGGCCGGACCGGCGTTCGTCGTGATGAGGGTGTAGGTGAGCGTCCTCCCCTTCACCGCCGAGGCCGGCCCGGAGAGGTCGACGCGCAGATCGGCCTTCGTCGCGACCTGCTTCGGCGAGACCGTCAGCGTGCTCGTCGCCCGAGCCGTGCCCGCCGAGTTCGCGGCCTGGATGCTGAAGGTGGTGGTCCCGGCCGTGGTCGGCGTCCCGGAGAGGCGCCCGGTCGCGTCGAGGGTGAGTCCGGCGGGCAGTGCGCCGGAGACCAGGGAGACCGACGGAGCGGGCGTGCCGCTCACCGCGTAGCGGAAGTCGTAGGCCGAGCCGACGACGCCGGCCGCGACCGTCCCGGAGAGGGTCGGCGCGACCGTCGGCGACGAGACGGTGACGGTGATGGTGGTCTCCGCGGAGGCGGTGCCGGCGCGGGCCGCCAGCGTGAACGTGAAGGTGCCCGGCGCGGACGGAGTCCCGGTCAGGCGCCCGGCCGGAGTCAGGGTGAGGCCGGACGGGAGCGCACCGGAGGAGACGGCCACCGACGGCGCGGGGAAGCCGGAGACGGTGTAGCCGAAGTCGTAGGGGGTGCCGACGACGCCCGGCCCGGGGGTGCCGGAGATCGCCGGTGCAACGGCGGCGGGGGAGACGACGACGGTGCTGGTGGTCTCCGCGCTCCCCGCAGCGTTCGAGGCCCGCAGGGTGAAGGTGGAGCGTCCGTCGGCGGTCGGCGTCCCGGTCAGGCCGCCACGATCATCGAGGCTCAGGCCGGCGGGGAGCGTTCCGGAGACGAGCGAGACCGTCGGCGCCGGTGTGCCCGTCACGCTGTAGTCGAAGTCGTACGGGGTGCCCACCGTCGCGGCGGGCGGGTCGCCGGCCAGGGTCGGCGCGACCGTCGTCTCCGCCACGGCGAACGTGTGCGGGGCCCCGACGGTAGCGCCGAAGGGGTTCCGCGCGGAGACGGCGAAGGTGGACGTGCCCGCGGTCGTCGGCGTGCCGGAGAGGAGCCCGGACGCGCTGAGGGTCAGGCCGTCGGGGAGTGAGCCGGAGGCGATCGCGAACGAGGCGGGGCGGTCGGCCGCGAAGGTGTACGAGGCGGCCGCTCCGAGCGGCCCGGACGCGGGAGGAGCATCCGCCGTCAGGACCGGACGCGGGCCCCGGGCGAGCACGTGATCGGGTCCGGCTGCGAGAGCCGTCGTGCCGGCGAGGCCGGCGGGTGACTGCAGCTGCCCGGCCGAGCTCCGGCCCCAGCCGACGATCGTGCCGTCGCCCTTCAGCGCGAGGCTGTAGTCGGACGCGGCGGCGATCGCCACGACCCCGGACAGGCCTTCCGGCACCGTGGTCTGGCCGTAGTCGACGACGACCGAGTCGGAGCTCGCGCCCCAGGCGACGACGGTGCCGTCCTCCTTCAGCGCGAGGCTGTGGGTCTCTCCCGCCGCGACGGCCACCACGCCCTCGAGCCCCGCGGGGACGTCGGTCTGCCCGTAGAGGTCCCAGCCCCAGGCGACCACCCTCCCGCCGGACACGGCGAGGCTGTGGCGCTGGCCCGCGGCGATGGCCGTGACGCCTCCGAGGCCGGCCGGGACCAGGCCCTCGCCCAGCCCGTTGCTGCCCCACGACGTGACGGTGCCGTCGTTGCCGAGCGCGAGGCTGTTGTCGCGGGAGGACGAGATCGCGACGATCCCGGTCAGCGCGGCACTCCTCGACACCTGCCCGTCGCCGTCGTAGCCCCAGGAGACGACGGTCCCGTCGCTCTTCAGCGCATGGCTGCTGTAGTCGCCGGCGGAGACCGCGACGACCCCCGTGAGACCGTCGGGGACGCTGGTCTGCCCGTACGACCCGCGGCCCCAGGCGACGACCCCGCCGTCGCCTTTCGCGGCGAGGCTGTGGGTCCGGCCCGCGGCGAGGGAGAGGACGCCCTCGACCCCGGCCGGGACCGTGGTCTTCCCGTCGGTGCCGCTTCCCCAGGCCGCCACCCCGAGGACAGGGGCGGACGGAGCGGCGACCGCCGCGAGAGGAACGGCGGTGCCGACGAGGAGCGCGACGGCCGCGGTCAACCCGAGCAGACCCCGCCGGAGCCGCCGCGCCGCTCCTGGATCCCGCGGCTGCGACGTGCCGTCCTGGACGGCGGGCGGACGAGGGACGGTGCTGGAGCGCATGTGCTGCCTTCGATCGGGACGGCCCTCATCGGCCGTCCTCGAACCGTGGCACGGCCGTCCCGCCGCTGACAATGTCCTTTAGCGGCCCTGTCCGGAAGAGGGCGCCGCGGAGCTCCGCGGAGGGGACGTAGGCCCGGTCTCACTGCGGCCGAGCGCTCCCGCCGCGGGCCCGTGACGGTCAGCGCATCCCGAGGGACGCCGTCGCGTCCGGACCGCTCAGCGGGGTCGGAACGGGGACCCCGGCTCTCCCGCGTACGGGGCGTCCGCCTGGTCGAAGTCCCAGCGGCCCGCGGTGGACGGGCGGACGACGGGGGTCTTCGTCGGGGTCGGCGTCGCCGACGGCGCCGGCGCGGCGGCCAGCCCGGCGTGCCAGCGGAAGATCGCGTCGATGCCGTCCTGGTTCACCCACGACGGTGCGTTGTGGCCGAGCGCGTGCGTCCGGACGGTCGCCTCCCTGGCCGTGGCCGTCGCCTTCTTCACGAGGGCGAGCCCGTGCAGTGCCGGCGGCACGCTCGGGTCCGGGTGGGCCGTGTCGGACACCACCGCGCGGATGTTCGCGCCGGCCCAGGCGGAGGCGGGCAGCCGCTTCGGGTTGTGGGAGTCGATCTGAGCGGTGCTGCCGCCGAAGGCACCGCCGATCGAGAAGCGGCCCCGCGTCGTGCGGTCGTGGGTGTCGCGGAGGTCGTAGACGCCGTTGACCAGGTAGACGCCGTTGATGCCGGGGAAGACCCGCGCGCCGTAGTCCTCGCAGGCGAGCGCGCCGCCGGCCGACATCGCCCAGAGGTAGCTGGCGGCGATCGGGAACTGGCCGGAGAGGTAGGCGTAGCCGTTCCGCTGGTGCTTCTGCGCGGTGTCGTTGGTCCAGATCGTTCCGCCGAGCGTCTGGCAGATCGCGATGGCGCCCCGCTCGACGGCGAGCTCGGCCGGGTACGCGAAGACGCTGGACAGCGAGGTGTGGTCGGCCTGCGCGGAGTGGATGAACCAGATCACCGGTACCGCCGCGGCCTGCCGCGGCTTCACCGTCTGCGGCACGAAGATCCGCGCGAGGTCGCCCGCGATCGAGACCGTGAGGACGTCGTAGAGCACGCCGCGGTTCTTCGTCCTCACGTTGATCGTGCGGGTCCTCTCCCCGGGCAGGCCGGGCACGGGGGAGGCGGAGGCGGAGGCGGCCGGGAGCGTCGCCGCGCCCAGAGCGAGAGCACCCGTGAGGGCGCCGCCGATGACGGCGCGCCGCCGGAGGCCGGGAGTTCGAGAGGGGGGTACTGCTGAATCGTCGGGGGACACGGGGGCTCCTCGTGCAGGGACCGCGAACCGACGAGGTCGGCGGAGCGGTCCGGGTCGGCGGGGGGTGTGCCTGCAACGCTAGCCGGAGGACCGGCCGGACGACCCGTCGATGCGCGCCAGTCGCGGGACGGCGGAGGGACGACGCCGCACGGACGGAACGGTCGGCGGCTCGGCGACCGCATCGGCGGCGGATCGAGGCGCTCAGGAGGCGAAGGAGAGGCCCGTTCCTGATCGTCCGCCCCGCCGGTTCCGACCCTTTCGCCCCGTTCGGGAGCACTTCCCCGCACCGGTCTGGCCCCCCGGGGTGAAGGCTCCCAGGTTCCTCGCGCTCGTCGGCGGACCGGTGCCAGCGTGAAGGGACCGAGAAGCAGAAGGAGAAACGACCATGACTCTTCGACGAACTCTTGCCACCCTCGCCCTCACGGGCGCCATCGCCTCCGTCGGCGTCGTCGCTGTCGCGACGCCCGCCTCCGCGGCCGAGGTCGCGAACGGACAGTACGTGAGCGCCGGGAACTACGCGTGCGGAGCCCAGGAGGTGGCCACCGGCGCCACCCTCGGACCCGAGGGCGTCCTGCGCCAGCGCGCTCTCGTCTTCCGCAACTGCGGGTCGAGCACGGTCGAGCGCAAGGCCGACATCATCGCCGACTTCGACGGCAGCTGCTACTCCGTGGCGCCGGGCAAGGCCCGAGTCCTCGACGCGCTGTTCGTGGCGGCGGGACGCAACACCTACCGCGCGTCCAAGGCCTGCTGAGGTCGCGTGCTCCGCCGGAGGGGCGGGTCGGGGACATCCCCGGCCCGCCCCTCCAGCTGTCCGGAACGACCACGCCGTCCGAGCCGTCCTCCCGTCGACCCGCCCGAGCATCACTCCAGCACAGGCCCCAGCTCCGCCAGGACCTCCGCGACCCGGGCCCGCGCCCGTGCACCGAGCCCGCGGACCGGACGCGGGAGGCAGCGCGCCTCGGCGAGACCGAGCTGCTCCGCCATCGCTGCGACCACGCGGTAGCTGCCGCCGTGCTCCGCGAAGAGGTCCCAGACGGGCTGCAGGCGTGCCGATCCCGCGATCGCGGCCGCCTCATCGCCCGACTGCGCCGCCCGGGCGATCGACAGCGCCGTCCGCGGGAAGATGCCGCCGATCACCGAGTACCAGGCGTCGCAGCCGCCGAGCAGCCCGCGCGCACCCGCGGCGTCCCCCGAGACCCCGACGGTGACCCCCTCCGGCACCCGCGCCCGGATCTCGCTGACGCGCGCCGCCGCGGCGCCCGGTCCCTCCGGCACGCCGGGGATCTTGAGGGAGGCGACCTGCGGCAGCCGGGCGACGGCCCCGTAGAGGTCGTCGGAGAAGGAGAAGCGCGTCGTCCCGGGGTTGTCGTACACGACGAGCGGCACCGAGAGCTGAGCCGTCACGTCTTCGTAGAGCCCCAGCACGTCCTCGTCCGTCAGCGGCTGGTAGCCGAGCGGCGCCAGGAGCACCGCGCTCGCTCCGGCGCTCTGCGCGTCCTCGGCGAGCGCCAGCACCTGCGAGGTGCGCAGCGCCCCGATCCCGACCACGACCGGCACCGGGCCGGCGCCGCGGACGGCGATCTCGGCGGCGCGCCGGCGCTCGCCGCGGTCCAGGTACGGAGCCGAGCCGGTCGAGCCCAGGGCGCCGATCGAGTCGACTCCCGCCCGCGCGAGCCGCTCGACGAGAGCGGCGAACGACCGCTCGTCGATGCTGTCGTCGCGGAGCGGTGTGAGGGGGAAGGCGCTGAGTCCGGTGAGCACGTCGGTCCGTTCGCTGAGGGCGGGAGGGGCCCGGACAGTCTCCCCGGCGGCAGGGGCCCGGTCGAGGCCAGAACCGCCGGGGGCCGGGGGACCAGCCGTCACTCCGCGTCGAGCACCACTCGGGAGTGGAGTCCGAGCCGGTCGAGGAACGCCTCGTCGTGGCTGACGACGACCAGGCCGCCCCGCCAGGCGGCGAGAACGTCGACGAGGTGGTCGGTCGTGGCGAGATCGAGGTCGTTCGTCGGCTCGTCGAGCACGAGCAGCTGCGGAGCCGGCTGCGCCAGCACGAGCCCGGCGAGCGCGACGCGGAACCGCTCGCCGCCCGAGAGCGACGCGATCCTCCGATCGACCACGTCGCCGCGCACCAGGAGCCGCGCGAGGGCGTTCCGCAGCTCGACCGCAGGACGATCCGGCGCGGCCCGGGAGACGTGCTCCCGCACGGTGGCCTCCTCGTCGAGGAGTCCCTCGCGGCGCTGGGGGAGCCAGCCGACCCGCTCCGTCAGCGCTCGGGCCGTGGTGCCGGCGAGCGGATGCTCCCGCGCACCCGGCGCCCCGACGAGGTGCTCGAGCAGGGTCGTCTTCCCCGTCCCGTTCGCGCCGACCACGGCGATCCGCTCCGGCCCCTGGAGCACCGTCGTCCGGCCGCGCACCGTCACCTCCGCCAGCCGGCGCCCGGCCGCGACCCCGGGGTCCGGCAGGTCGAGGCGGACCCGGTCGTCGTCCCGGACTGCTCGCGACGCTGCGTCGACCTGCTCGCGCGCCCGCGCCTCCGCGGCCCCGTGCCCGGAGCGCAGCCGTCCCGCGGTCGCCTCGGCTCGTCCTCTCCGCGCGTTCGCGAGGATCGCGGGCATCGACTCCGCCGATCGCGCCCCCGCCCGCGCGCGGCGGGCGATGGTCGTCTCGGCCTCGATGCGCTGCCGCCGCTCGGCGCGGAGAAGCCGGTCGGCGTCGCGCAGATCGCGCTCCGCGGCCGCCTGCTCGAGGGCGAGCCGCTCCTCGAACGCCGAGAACGTCCCGCCGGAGGTGCGGACCGCCCCGTCGCGCAGCTCCGCGATCTCGTCGACGTGCTCGAGCAGCTCCCGGTCGTGGCTGACGAGCACGAGCGTCCCGCGCCACCGGTCGACCAGGTCGAGCAGAAGCCCTCGGGAGCGCCGGTCGAGGTCGTTCGTCGGCTCGTCGAGCACGGCGATCGGCCGACCGCGCAGCCGGACGCCGGTCACGGCCGTGAGTACGGCCTGCCCTCCGGAGAGGGTCGCGACCGGCCGCAGCAGGTCCGCCTCCTCCAGGTCGAGACCGGCGTCGCCGAGTGCGGCGAGCGCTCGGGCCTCGAGGTCCCAGTCGTCCGCGAGCATCTCGAAGTGCCGCGGATCCGCGTCGCCGCGGAGGATCGCGTGCAGAGCGTCCAGGCGATGCCGGATCCCGAGGAGATCGGCGACGGTGTCGTCGGGCCCTCGCCGGAGGCGCTGGGGCAGCAGGTCGACGGGTCCCGTCGTCGAGACGCTCCCGGCGGTGGGGGAGAGGCCGCCGGTGACGAGGCGGACGAGGGTCGACTTGCCGGCGCCGTTCGCGCCGACGAGACCGGTGCGCCCGCGTCCGAACGCAGCGGTGACGCGGTCGAGGACGACGGAGCCGTCGGGCCAGGCGAACGTGCAGTCGTGGAGGACGACGGCGGGCGGGGTGGTGCGGGAAGTGGAGGGCACGGTGCTCCAGGGGTCGGTGTCGGCGCACGACGACCACCGGACTCCGAGGGAGCAACGGCTCGCCCCTGAGGGGCGGGCACGGGGGACGTCAGTGCGAGAGCAGCTGCTGCGTCGTGGACGCAGTACCGGTGCTGGAGCGCAAGAGTCCGTCTTCCGTGCGGGGAGCCCCCGTGACCGCGAGCCGCTGGATCGGCCGGTATAGCGGCCGCACCGACGTCGCGGCTCGCGACGAGGTACGGGTCGACCGTACGTGCCCGTCGGACCCGCGCGCAACCGTGACCGACTGCTCGTCCGCGGCCTGCGTCCGTCGGCGCCGTCGCGCGGCTCGCGGCGGACGGCTCTCCACCCACGGCGGGACGGCCGGACCGCCCTGGTATGCACGCTGCTGCCCACCGGTCGAGGGGGTCGCCGGCGGGCCCTCCCGTCGCCGCGCCCTCACTACGCTGAGCCCATGGTGACCATTCGCGACGTCGCGGCCGATGCGGGGGTGGCCCGCAGCACGGTGTCCTACGTGCTCTCCGGCAACAAGAAGCTCCCGGAGGCGACCCGCCTGCGCGTGCTCGCGAGCGTGGAGCGGCTCGGCTACCGGCCCGACCCGATGGCGCGGGCCCTGGCGCTGCGGCGCACGAACATCCTCGGCTTCTTCGCCTCCGTCGATCCGGAGTCGCGGCAGACCGATGTCGACGTCTTCATGCGCTTCGTGCGGGCGGCGATGTACGCGGCCCGCGCCCGCGGCTTCGACCTGCTGATGATGGGCACGGGCGAGGGGGAGCTCGCGCGCGACGTCCTCGCCGATGCGCTCGTCGTGATGGACATCCGCCGGGACGACCCCCGGCTGCCGGTCCTCGCGAGCATCGGCCTGCCGACCGCGCTGGTCGGCTACCCGGGCGAGGGCAGCCCGTTCAGCGCGATCGACCTCGACTTCGACGGCGCGGCGCGGGTCGCCGTCGACCACCTCGCCGACCTCGGGCACGTCGAGATCGCGGTCCTCGGGATGGGCCCCGACGCCTACGAGAGCGGCTACGCCTTCGCCCTGCGGTTCCGCGAGGGCTTCCTCGACCAGTGCCGCCTGCGCGGCGTGCGGGGCGCCGTCATCCCCAGCACCGACGACGTCGACGACTGGTTCGAGCAGGCGCAGGAGCAGCTCCCCGGCCTCAGCGCCGTGGTCACTCACGGGCCGGGCGTGCTCGAGCCGTTCCTGCAGCGCCTCAGCGGCCTGGGCCTGCGCGTCCCGGAGGACTGCTCGATCATGACCATCGCCCCGGAGGCGGTGATGCGGCACGCCGACCAGCCGGTCACCGTGGTGGACCTGCCCGGCGACGAGATGGTCTCGCGGGCGGTCGACCTGGTGCTCGACGAGCTCGCCGGCACCGCGACTCCGGGAGTGACGGAGCTGCTGCCCGCGGTGGTCGTGGACCTCGGCACCACCGCGCCCTTCTCGCCGGGCACCAGCCGGGGCGTCGTCCCCTCGTGGCGGCGGGCGCGCGGCTGACGTCGCCGGGTCGTCCGGAGCGTTCCCCGGGCGATCGGTGAACCGGTTCTCCGAAATCTATTGAACCGGTTCTCCGACTCGGTTAGGCTCGCCACGACTTCCGGACGGACCGCCCCAGCGGGCGCCCCCGGAGGGTCTTCCCGGCGCGAGCGCTCCGCTCGTTCCGACCGTATTCAGAGAGGAATACCGTGAAGAACAGCATCCGACGAGCCGCAGGCGCCGCCTCCCTCGTCCTCATCGCCGGAGTCGCCCTCAGCGCGTGCAGCGCACAGGGAGCGGGCGACGACTCGTCGAAGTCGCTCACCCTCTGGGACAGCTTCACCCAGTACGACGCGTCCTCCCCCTACGGCCAGCTCCTGGCCGGCTGCGAGGCCTCGACCGGGATCACCCTCGAGCGCACCTCCGACCCCGACCTCACCACCAAGCTCCTGCAGTCGGCCGCGTCGAAGACCACGCCGAACCTGGTCGTCCTCGACAACCCCAACGTCGCGAAGTTCGCCGACACCGGCCTGCTCGTCGACAACGCCGCCTCCGGGCTCGACACCAGCGACGTCCTCCCGAACGTGCTCGCCGCCGGCCAGCTGGACGGGAAGACCTACGGCTCGTCGATCGGCTCGAACACCCTCGCGCTCTTCTACAACAAGGCGCTCTTCGAGGCAGCCGGCGTCACTCCGCCGACGACCTGGGACGAGCTGACCACCGCCGCGAAGGCCCTCACCGCGGGCGACGTCACCGGGCTCGGCTTCTCCGCGGTCGGCACCGAGGAGGGCACCTTCCAGTTCCTGCCCTTCTTCTGGGGCTCCGGTGCGACCCTCGAGGACATCTCCTCCGACGACGCCGTCTCGGCGCTCGCGCTCTGGACCGACCTGGTGAAGAGCGGCTCGGCCTCGCAGGCGAACGTCAACGCCAACCAGCAGGACGTCCGCGACCAGTTCCTCGCGGGCAAGCTCGGGATGATGGTCAACGGCACCTGGCAGCTCTCCGCCCTCGACGAGGCGGGCATCGACTACGGCGTCGTGCCGATCCCGGCGAAGGACGGGGGAGCGGCACCGAGCCCGCTCGGCGGCGAGTTCGTCGAGGTGGTCGCCTCCGACGCCGCGAAGCAGACCCTCGCCACGGAGTTCGCGCAGTGCGTCATCCAGCCCGACAGCCTGAAGGCCTGGGCGGCCGGCCAGTCGTACATCATGCCGTACGCCGACGCGGCCGCCGAGCAGGCGACCGAGGACCCCGCGCTCCAGCCGTGGGTCGAGGCCATCTCGGTCGCGCAGGGACGCACCAGCGACCTCGGCGTCGCCTACCCGGACACCTCGAAGGCGCTCTGGACCGCGATCCAGGAGTCGCTGACCGGCTCGAAGACGCCGCAGGCGGCCCTCGACGACGCCGCGGCGAGCCTGAAGTAGCGGCCGCATGACCGACCCCGCCGTGCTCACGGCGCCGGTCGCGGGCGGGGCGGCCACCAGGCCGCCCGCCCGCCGCCGACCCCGCTCCCACCTCCGCCTCGCCGCCGCCGCCTTCATGGCGCCCGTGGTGATCTTCCTCGCCGTCTTCTTCGTCTACCCGATCATCCGCGGCGTCGTCCTCAGCCTCCAGGACTTCGGACCGTCGTCCTTCGTGACCGGGATCGCCCCCTTCGTCGGCTTCGACAACTACGTCACGGTCGTCACCGATCCGATCTTCGCGAGCATCGCCTGGCACACCGTGGTCTTCACCGTGGTCTCGCTGGTGGGCCAGTTCACGATCGGCATGGCCCTGGCGCTGTTCTTCAGCCGCCGGTTCCCGCTCTCGGCGACGTTCCGCTCCCTCATCCTGCTGCCGTGGCTCCTGCCGCTGATCGTCTCGGCGACGGCCTGGCGCTGGATCTTCGACCAGCAGTTCGGCATCCTGAACGCCGCGCTCGGCACGCCGGTCGGCTGGCTGACCGATCCGTCCGTCTCGCTGTGGGCGGTCATCATCGCCAACATCTGGCTGGGCATCCCGTTCAACATGGTGCTGCTGCACGGAGGCCTGCAGGGCATCCCCGAGAGCCTCTACGAGGCCGCGGCACTGGACGGCGCCTCGCGCTGGCGGTCCTTCTGGAGCATCACCTGGCCGCTGCTGCGACCGGTGACCTCCGTCACGCTCCTCCTCGGCCTCGTCTACACGATCAAGGTGTTCGACGTCATCTGGATCCTCACCAAGGGAGGCCCGGCCAACAGCTCGCACACCCTGGCGACGTGGGCCTACGAGCAGTCCTTCACCGACCTGCAGTTCGGAGTCGGAGCGGCGGCCGGCCAGATCCTCGTGATCGTCGCCCTCGTCTTCGGCGTGATCTACATCCGCGCCCAGCGCAAGGAGGACCTCGGATGAACCGGCACACCACAGGGCTGCGCCGCGGGATCGACGTGGTCATCGCGATCGTGCTCTGCGGCTTCCTCCTCTTCCCGCTCTACTGGATGGTCAACGTCTCGCTGACCAAGCCGCAGAACCTGATCCAGACCCCGCCGAGCCTGTTCCCCGGCGACCCGACGCTCGACGGGTACGTGCAGGCGTTCTCGACGCAGCTGCCGAACCTCATCACGAGCCTCGTGATCTCGATCGGCTGCGTGATCCTGACCCTGGCGATCGCTCTGCCCGCCGCTTTCGCGATGGCGAAGTTCCGGGTGCGGGGGACCGGCGTCGTGATGTTCGTGTTCCTCCTCGCCCAGATGATCCCCGGGATCGTCCTGGTCACCGCGCTGTTCGCGATCTACAACGCGCTGGGGCTGCTCAACACCTATCCGGGCCTGATCCTCGCCGACGCGACCGCCTCCGTGCCGTTCGCGGTGATCATCCTCCGGGCCTTCATGCTCGGCATCCCCGACGAGCTGATCGAGGCTGCGCGGATCGACGGTGCGAGCAACTGGCGCTCCTTCGTCTCGATCGTCATCCCGCTGAGCCGGAACTCGATCGTGACCGCGGGCCTGTTCTCGTTCCTGTTCGCCTGGGCCGACTTCCTCAACGCGAACTCGCTCACCTCGGGCAACAGCATCGTGCCGTTCACCCTCGGCCTCTACCGCTACATCGGATCGACCACCACCAACTGGAACGGGATCATGGCGACCGCCGTGATCGCCTCCATCCCGGCCGCCGTGCTGCTGATCGTGGCCCAGCGCTACGTCGCCGCCGGGGTCACCGCCGGCGCGGTCAAGGACTGAGCGCCGTGCCCGACTCGCGGAAGCAGGAGCACATGGACACCGACGCGTTCGCGCTCGAGGGGGACCGCCTCGTCTGGCGCGGCGACGGCGAGACCGTCGTCGTCGAGCCGTGGGGGAGGGACAGCGTCCGGGTCCGCGCCCGCCGGTCCGGGGAGGTCCTCGACACCGACTGGGCGCTGATCGCCCCCGAGCGCCGCGCGCCGGAGGTCTCGATCGAGGGACCGCGGGCGACGCTGCGCGCCGGCGGCATCACCGTCGTCCTCGAGCAGCAGGAGGGCTACGGGTACCAGACCGGCTACCACGAGCTCTCCTGCTCCCTCTCCTTCTACGACCGTCGGGGGGAGCTGCTCTTCCGGGAGCTCGGGAGCGGGGGAGCGCTCAAGCTGCGCGCCCGCGAGCAGCGTCCGCACCTGGGCGGCGACTTCCGGCTGACCGCGCTGTTCGAGACGTCCCCCGACGAGAAGCTGTACGGGATGGGGCAGTACCAGCAGGACATCCTCGACCTGAAGGGCTGCACGCTCGAGCTCGCGCACCGCAACTCCCAGTCGAGCGTCCCGTTCGTGCTGTCGAGCCGCGGCTACGGCTTCCTCTGGCACAACCCCGCGATCGGCCGCGCGACCTTCGCGGCCAACCGCACGGAGTGGTCCGCCGAGTCCTCCCAGCAGCTCGACTACTGGGTGACCGCGGGGGAGACCCCGGCCGACATCACCCGGGCCTACGCCGACGCGACCGGGCACGTCCCGATGATGCCCGAGCACGGCCTCGGCTTCTGGCAGTGCAAGCTGCGCTACTGGAACCAGGAGCAGCTGCTCGAGGTCGCCCGCGAGCACCGGCGCCGCGGCCTGCCGATGGACGTGATCGTGGCCGACTTCTTCCACTGGCCGCACATGGGCGACTTCCGCTTCGAGGAGGAGTTCTGGCCGGATCCGTCCGCCATGGTCGCCGAGCTGCGCGAGCTCGGGATCGAGCTGATGGTCTCGGTCTGGCCGCAGGTGTCGGTCGAGTCCGAGAACTACATCGCGATGAAGAAGGGGAACCTCCTCGTCAAGGCCGAGCGGGGCCTGGACCTGCACATGCAGTTCGAGGGTCCGAGCGCGTTCTACGACGCGACGAGCCCCGCCGCCCGGAGGTTCGTCTGGGAGGCGTGCCGGCGCAACTACGGCGAGCACGGGATCCGGCTCTTCTGGCTCGACGAGGCCGAGCCCGAGTACGGCGTCTACGACTTCGACAACTACCGCTACGCCGCCGGCCCCGCCGTCCAGGTCGGCAACCTCTACCCGCAGGCGTTCTCCCGCGGATTCTTCGAGGGGCAGAGCGAGGGCGGGGAGACCGCGATCGTGAACCTCGTCCGCACCGCGTGGGCGGGCAGCCAGCGCTACGGCGCGCTCGTGTGGTCGGGCGACATCCACTCGACCTTCGCGGACCTGCGCCACCAGATCACGGCCGGCATCCACATGGGCGTCGCGGGGATCCCGTGGTTCACGACCGACATCGGAGGCTTCGCCGGGGGAGACCCGTCGGATCCGGAGTTCCGTGAGCTCCTCGTGCGCTGGTTCCAGTTCGGCGCGTTCAGCCCGGTGATGCGCCTTCACGGCGACCGCGCGCCGTCGGCCCCGGTCACGGCCGCCGACGGGAGCCGCCGCGCCGCGACCGGAGCCGCGAACGAGGTGTGGAGCTTCGGCGAGGAGGCCACGCCGATCCTCACCCGCCTGCTGCATCTGCGCGAGACCCTGCGCCCGTACACGCGCGAGGCGATGCGGGAGGCGCACGAGCTGGGCCAGCCGGTGCTGCGCGCGGTGTTCCACGAGTTCCCGGGGGACCCGGAGGCCTGGGATCTGGCCGACCAGTACCTCTTCGGCTCGGACCTGCTGGTGGCTCCGGTCACGCACGCCGGAGCCGTCTCCCGACGGGTCTACCTGCCCGCCGGGGCGCGGTGGACGGAGCTCTCGACGGGCGCCGAGCACGTGGGCGGGCAGTGGATCGTCGCCGACGCGCCGCTGGCCGTCATCCCGGTCTTCGCGCGCGACGGCCGGCAGGCGCACCTCGTCGGGCAGCTCTGAGTGGAGGCTCCCCGCTGACCGGAGGGTTCCGCCGCGAGGAGCGCCCCCGCGTCAGCCCGTCCCCTCGAGCCAGAAGTCGACCGCGTCGGGGGACGGGCGCCCGGCGACCCGGACGACGTCGCCGAACTCGAGCACGCTGTCCGGATCCTCCTGGACGGCCGGCCACCGCTCGCGGCCGGCGGCGTCCGGATCGCCGTGGGAGATGAATGCGAGCCAGCGCGCGGTCATCTCCTGCTCGAGCCGGCGGTCGACGTCCGTGTAGTCGGCGTCGCCGTCCGCCCCGAGGTTCCCGTACGCGTACATCACCTCGGCGCCGTGGTACGCGCCGAACCGCTCGAGTCCGCTCTCCGGGGGAGTGCGCGTGAAGATGTAGGCGTGGACGCCCGCCCGCCCGGTCCGGGCGGCCGTCAGCGCCCAGAGCCGCATCGGGGCGGTCATCGTCCGGTCACTGCCGGCGCGCAGCCGGGAGTCGACGACCTGATCCTCGACGGCACCCGGGTACAGCGCGAGGAATCGGTCCGCGTCGTCTCCGTGCTCCCGGCGCACCTCCTGCTCGTAGGCGTCCGGATCCGAGTCGACGCCTCCCAGCAGATCGAGCGAGGTCTCGTCGGAGTTGCTGCCGAGCAGGAGGGGGACGTCGTTCTGCCGACCGGCCTTGTAGACGGCGAGCGGCGTGTCGGGGAGGACGACGCCGTCGATCGAGGGCCACCAGTGCTGCGAGAGGTCCGCGGCGGCCGAGACGATGCGCTCGGCCGGCAGGGCCCTCATCTCGGCCAGGCTCGCCCCGCCGAGCGCCTCGCTCAGGCGCGCAGCCGCCTCCCGTGCGGTGGCGGCGTCGTCGTAGAGGTCGCCGGCCTCGCGGTCTCCCGCCGACCCCAGGCATCCTCCGCTCTCCCCGATGATCCCGTGGAGGAGGCCGGCCGCGAGGGGCGAGGCCCCGAGGATGCAGGCGCTGCCGGAGCCGGCGGACTGGCCGGCGGCCGTCACCCGCCCCGGGTCCCCGCCGAAAGCGGCGATGTTGTCCTGCACCCACTGCAGAGCGGCGACCTGGTCGAGCAGTCCCTGATTTCCCGGGGTGCCGCCGCCGAGCACATCACCGGCGAGGAAACCGAGGACGCCCAGACGGTAGGCGACGGTGACGACCACCGCGCCCCGGGAGGCGAGCGCCGCGCCGTCGTAGGCGGGGAGGGCGCCGGACCCCGAGACGAACGCGCCGCCGTGGAGGTAGACGAGGACCGGGCTGGAGTCGCCCGCCCCGCCGGCCGGCGTCCAGATGTTCAGGCGGAGGCTGTCCTCGTCCGTCGCGTACCCGCCGAGGAGCGTCTCCTCCAGCGGCAGGTCGAGCACGCGGGTCGCCGCTCGGGAGAGGAACGTCGGCTCCGGCTGAACGGCGGAGGGGCCGAAGTCGTCGGCCACGAGGGTCGCCGACCGCTGCGGGGCCGGGCGGGGCGCCTCCCAGCGCAGCGGGCCGACCGGGGGAGCGGCGTAGGGGATCCCCGCGAAGGCGTCGACCCCGGCCGCGGCGTCGTGCACACCGACGACGTCGCCCTGCCGGGTCGTGACCGGGGCGGTGTGCGGACCGGCGAGCGTCTGCGTCGCCGGGAGAGGACCCGCGGCGAGGGCGACGGCTCCGACGAGCCCTGCGGACGCGACCCAGGCCGCCGTGCGCAGCATCCAGTGCCGGTGCCGCCAGCTCCTCGAGACGGCCGCGATCAGGACCGCGGCCGCCGCGACGACGAGCCACCCCCACCACTCCACCCGGTTCAGCCAGGCGAGGACCGCCCCGATGAGCACGACGGTCGCGGTCGACAGCCACCGGGACCGTCGCCGTCGAGGTTCGGGCGTTCCAGTTCTCGATACGGTATGCATTGGAAACGAAACGTACTGAAAAGGCCCATCCAGCGCAAGGATCCGAATAGGCTGGGGGCGTGGTCACAGGCGAGCAGGCTCCGGTCCGGCGGAGGAGCGAGACGCGACGACGTCTCCTCGCCGCGGCCGCCGAGCTCTTCGAGAGCACGGGCACCATCGGCCAGCGCGTCGAGGACATCTGCGCGCAGGCGGGCTTCACCCGCGGCGCGTTCTACTCGAACTTCGCCGGTGTCGACCAGCTCTTCCTCGCACTCCACGAGGAGCAGACCGCGAGAGTGTGGGGGAGCCTGCAGGAGGCCCTCGACGTCCAGCTGCAGGAGGAGCACCGCGCGGCGACCCTCGACGGCGCCGTACGCTCCCTCCTCGACGCGCTCCCGTCCAGCCGCGAGTGGTTCTCCCTGCGGTCGGTGCTCCTGGCACGCGCTGCCGCGGACCCGGAGTTCGCCGAGCGGATGATGATCGACGACGACCGCGTCTCGCGCGAGCTGGGCGAGCGCTTCGCCGCCCTCGCCGCCGCGCACGGCCGCGTCCCCGCCGTCGAGTCCGCCGTCCTGGCGAAGGCGGTCGTCGCGGCGCACGTCGGGTCGGTGAGCCAGTGGCCCGTGGACACCAGCGCCGAACTCACGCAGCGCCTGGTCGTCGCCGCGGTGATCCGAGGCCTCACCGTCGAAGCGCCCGGTCTGCCATCGGAGCGCGGCGGCGATCGATGACGTGCTGTCGCAGGAGCGTTGAGGGGAGCCGATCGCCATCCCTGCAGAACGGGACTTCGGTCGAACTGACATAATGTGCATTATCGGATAACGGCGGAAGGGCCGGACGGACCGGGATTGAGGCCGCCCGACGGTCCGGAACGTCATCAGCGGATCGGCGAATGCTCCACCCACGCCTCGACGTCCTCGTACCAGCACGTCTCGGTCGGAGTGTCGAAGCGCGTGACCAGCCGCAACCGCGGATCGACGGTCATCGTGCCGCGGACGCGGCCGTCGCCTCGATCCTCCCGGGCGCCCGCCGCAACGCGCGTCAGCTTTCCTGCGAGCGCTCCCGCCGGTTCACCATCACCGCGACGGCACGAGAAGGATGCTCACGCCGCCCGGCATCCGGCGACAAACGGACTGCGCCCACGACGGCGTCGGACTCCCCCGATGCCGGTCCATTGCCGTCCACCGGGGCCATCCGTCGAGGAGCCCAGACCCGTGCGCCGGCGTCAGCCCCTGGAGAGGATCAGGCGAAGTCGGAGATGTCGCCGACGAGGCGGGTGTTGTCCGCGGGGATCGGCTCGACGGCCGCCAGAGCGACCTCGGCCGCGAACTCCTGCACGTTGTAGAGCTTGCCGGCCGACTCGCGACGCGAGCTGATCGCGCCCGGGTTCGCGCGCTCCAGCAGGGTCGCGGTGATGGTGCCCTCGATCATGTCGCCCGAGACGACGACGAACTCGATCCCGCGCTCGGCGAGCTCACCGATCCGCTCGCGCAGGGCGTCCTCGCCGGCGCGCTTGGAGAGCGCGACGGGCTCGTACTCGGGCATCGTGGGCGTGGTCCGGATGAAGTGCGCCTGGTGGCTCGTGACGAACACGACACGGGAGCCCTCGGAGAGCAGCGGCAGCGCCGCGTCGAGCACGGCGACCTGCGAGTCGCGGTTCAGGACCATCGCGTAGTCCTCCCCCATGTTGCTCTCCATGCCGCCGGAGGCGTTCAGGACGAGCACGTCCAGTCCTCCGTACTCCTTCTCGATGCGGGAGAAGAGCTCGGCGCGCGAGTCGGCGTCGGTGAGATCGGCGCCGACGGCGATGGCGGTGCCGCCGGCCTCGACGATCTGCGCGACGAGCTTGTCGGCGCGCGGCGCCTTCGAGCGGTAGTTGACGACGACGCGGGCTCCGGCCTCGGCCAGGTAGCGGACCGTGTCGGCGCCGATGCCGCGGGACGACCCGGTGACGAGAGCGCGCTTGCCGTCGAAGGAGCCGGGGGCGAGGGGATTGGACACGGGTATTCCTCCAGAACGCCGGCTCGGAGACCGGATCGGGCACGATGACGGGCCACAGCCCGACGGAGGAGTCTACCAAGGGCCTCGAGATCGTCGTCGCACCTCCTCTCCCAGCCCTCGTCCGGGGGGCGTTGATAGCCTGGGAATGCTCGTCGAGGGGAAGGAGCACACAGCATGGACGCTGTCACCCAGTACGCGTGGATCCTCTGGCTCGCGCTGATTCTCATCTTCGTGATCGTCGAGATGATCACTCTCGAGTTCACGTTCCTGATGCTCGCCGTCGGCAGCATAGGCGGACTGCTGACCGGGCTGGTCGGGGCTCCCTTCTGGGTCCAGGTCCCCGTCGCGGCCGTCCTCGCCGCCCTCCTGCTGTTCACCGTCCGGCCGCCGCTGCTGCGGCTGCTGAAACGGGGCGGCGATCCCACCCCCAGCGGAGCGGACGCTCTCCTCGGGCTCTCCGGCAGCGTCGTCCTCGCCGGCCCCGGAGCCGGCCAGGTCAAGCTCGCCAACGGCGAGACCTGGACCGTCCGCCTGTCCCCGCTCGTCGAGGACCGCACACTCGGAGTCGGCGAGAGAGTCGTCGTCACCGCCATCGAGGGCGCGACCGCGGTCGTCGTCCCCGCCGAAAGGAGCACACCGTGACACCGTCCTCCGTCGCGACGATCGTCGTCGTCGCCGCCGTCGTCCTCTTCGCCCTGGTCGTCCTCTTCCGAGCGGTCCGCATCATCCCCCAGGCCACCGCCGGGGTCGTGGAGCGCCTCGGCAAGTACCACAAGACCCTGCTGCCGGGCCTCAATCTCGTCGTGCCGTTCATCGACCGGGTCCGCCCGCTGATCGATCTGCGCGAGCAGGTCGTCTCGTTCCCGCCCCAGCCCGTGATCACGGAGGACAACCTCGTCGTCTCGATCGACACGGTCGTCTACTTCCAGGTGACGGACGCCCGGGCGGCGACCTACGAGATCGCCAACTACCTCGGTGCGGTCGAGCAGCTGACCACCACCACGCTGCGCAACGTCGTCGGCGGCCTGAACCTCGAGGAGGCGCTGACCTCCCGCGACAACATCAACGGGCAGCTGCGCATCGTCCTCGACGAGGCCACCGGCAAGTGGGGCATCCGCGTCGGACGCGTGGAGCTCAAGGCCATCGACCCGCCCCTCTCCATCCAGGACTCGATGGAGAAGCAGATGCGCGCCGAGCGCGACCGTCGAGCCGTGATCCTCACCGCCGAGGGCACCAAGCAGTCCCAGATCCTGAACGCCGAGGGTCAGCGCCAGGCCGCGATCCTCGCGGCGGAGGGCCAGGCGAAGGCGGCGGTCCTGCGCGCCGAGGGTGAGGCCAAGGCGATCACCACCGTCTTCCACGCCATCCACGAGGGCCGCCCCGACAGCGAGCTCCTCGCCTACCAGTACCTCCAGACGCTCCCCAAGATCGCCGAGGGCAGCGCGAACAAGCTCTGGGTCATCCCGAGCGAGCTCACCGAGGCGCTGAAGGGCATCGGAGGAGCGCTCGGCCAGCGCGGCCAGTCCGCCCCGGCGGTCCGCCCGCAGGACGCGGCACCCCCGTCGGCGCCTGCGGCTTCCGCGCCTGCCGCATCCGGGTCCGTCGGCTCCACTCCTGTCGAGCCCGGATCCGACACGTCCGCCCCCTTGGCGGCCGCGACGACCGACGGAACCCCGGACACCGCGCCCACTCCCCCGCCGCCGGCCGCCTGAGCCGCGGACCCGGTCCGCGATGCGCGCCTCCGAGCCACCCCTCGTCCTGAGCGGGCCGATGCCCCGGGTGATCGCGCATCGTGGATTCGGCCCGCCGGCCGAGGGCAACACGCTCGCCGCCTTCGAGCGCGCCCTCGCCGCGGGTGCGGACCTCCTCGAGACGGACGCGCGCGCGTCCCTCGACGGGGTCGCCGTGCTCGTCCACGACGCCGAGGTGATCGACCGCTCCGGCCGCCGCCACGTCGTCGCCGCCACCCGGTGGGAGGAGCTCGCCGACCTCCGACTGGCGGGCGGCGCCCGGCTCGCCTCTCTCGAGCAGGCCCTCGCCGCACTCCCCCGCGCGCGCTTCAACATCGACGTGAAGTCGCGGGACGCGATCGACCCGGTCGTCGCGGCGGTGTCCGGCGCCGCCGCCGCGGAGCGCGTCCTGATCACCTCGTTCTCCGAGATCCGTCGAGCAGCGGCCCTCCGCCGTCTTCCCGGCGCCGCGACCTCGGCGTCGGCGGTCCGCTTCGTCGTCGCCCTGTTCGCCGCCCACCTCGGCGCCGCCCTCCCCGTGCGTCTCGCTCTCCGCGGCATCGACGCGCTCCAGGTGCCCGAGCGCGCGCTCGGCCTCCGCGTCGCCGAGCCGCGGATCCTCGCCCGGCTGCGGGTGACCGGCTGCGAGATCCACCTCTGGACCATCGACGATCCGGAGCGGATGGAGCAGCTCCTCGCGCTCGGGATGGACGGGCTCGTGACCGACCGCACCGACCTCGCCCGAGCGGCCGTCGACGCCTTCCTCAGCGCCCGTCAGCCACGCCCTCAGGAACCGCGGAATACGCCTCCGACCTGAGGATTCTCTGGCAATGGCAGGGACGGGAAGACCACCTCCAGGTACGACGTTGACACTGGGGAAGCACAGCGAGAGGAGACCACACAATGGCAGATCGAAGCTTGCGAGGAATGCGGCTCGGATCCCAGAGCCTGCAGAGCGAAGAAGGCGTCGTCTTCTCCCCGCGATCGACGTACGAGTACCACTGCGCGAACTGCGGCCACGACACCGACATGGTGTTCTCGGCCGATGCGGAAGCACCGGAGACCTGGGAGTGCCGCTCCTGCGGTCACGAGGCCACTCTGATGGTGGACTCGAAGCCGGTCGTCGTGGACAAGGGCGAGCAGAAGGCTCCGCGCACCCACTGGGACATGCTGCTCGAGCGTCGGACCCGCGCGGAGCTGGAGGAGCTGCTCGAGGAGCGGCTCGCCTATCTGCGCGCCAGGCGCGGCGAGCACAAGATCGGCGCGTAGCGCCGGTCAGCGGGAACGGCGTCGCGGCTCGCGCGTCCTGAGGACGAACGAGACCATGCGGATGAGACCGGCGGCCAGGAAGTACCAGCCGAGGTCTCGCGCCCACACCAGAGCCGGGGTCGTGGTGGAGCTGAGGGGGACCTCGTCCACCATGGCACCCGGCTCGAACCATGTCAGGGAGTCGATCGTCGCGCCGTCCGGCCCGATGATCGCACTCGTCCCGACGGTCGAGATGTTGACCACGCTGCGCCCGGTCTCGATGGCCCGCAGGCGAGCGATCGCGAGCTGCTGGACGCTCTCGTCGGTCCGGCCGAAGTCGGCGTTGTTGGTCTGCCCGAGGATGACCTGGGCTCCCCCGTCGACCATCGCGTTCGTCAGCGCGTCGTCCGAGATGTCGAAGCAGATCGCGATGCCTGCGAGGACGCCGTTCACGTCGAAGACGTTGGGACGGGTGCCGATCGAGTAGTCGCGGCTCACCAGGTCGACCAGGTCCGGAGCGAACATCCGCCAGAACGCCCGGTCCGGCATGTACTCGGCGAACGGGACGGGATGCACCTTGTCGTAGACCTGCGTCGCCCCCTCCCCCGCCTTCCAGAGCAGCGAGCTGTTGTAGAAGACGTCGTCCGAGGGGTTCGTGATCGTGCCCACGACGAACGGCGCGTCCATCGTCCGGCTGAGGTAGTCGAGGACGGCGGCCGACTGGGCGTTCCGGGTCGGATCGATGTCGACGCCGTTCTCGGGCCACACCACCATGTCGACGTCCTGATCGAGGATCGGCAGCGTCGCCGAGGTGTGGTCCTCGAGGATCTGCCCGCGGTAGCTCTGCGAGAACAGGCCCGCATCGGAGTCGCCCTGGACGGCGGCGATCCGGGTCGTGCCCTCCGTCGGCGCCGGCCAGGCGGGGAACACCAGCGCCACGATCGCGAAGCCCGCGAGAGCGCTGACGCGAGAGAAGGCCGGGACGGACATCTCGCGGACGGCCTGCGCGAGCACGGCCGCGAGGAACGCCACCACGAAGCCGAGGCCGGCGAAGCCGATCCACGCCGCGAGACCGGCGAGCGGGCCGAGGGACTGCGAGATCGCGAGGCGGCCCCAGGCGAAGCCGCCGTAGGGCCAGACGCTGGTGATCGACTCGCGCCCGATCCAGAGCGCCGCCAGGAGGGCGGGGAGGCCGACCATCCGGCCGAGCGGTCCCGTCCAGACGCGGTGGCCGCGCGTGGAGACGACCGCCATCAGCCCCGCGGAGAGCGCGAAGAAGATCGCCTGCAGGCCGGCGAGGGCCGCCCACGGGACCGGGCCGAGGTAGAGGGTCAGCCACTCGATGTGGACGCCCCAGAAGACCGCTCCGCCGACGAGGCCGACGAGGCTTCCGCTCCAGAAGCCGCGCCCCCCCAGCGCGAACAGGATCGCCGCGGCGCCCACGATCGCCAGCGGCCAGACGTCGGAGTCGGGGAAGCCGCGGTCGAGCACGGCGCCGCCGAGGGCGGCGAGGGGCAGCGCCACCCACAGCGGAACGGTCCGCCCGTCGGGCGGAGGAGCGATCGGCGTCATGCGACCGTCGAGTACGCGACGATGCCGCGGCGGACCAGGTCGAGGGCGGTCCGGGCCGCGCGGCCGACCTTGCCCTCGGCGACGACGGAGAGCTGGTCGAGGAGGTCGATGGTCTGCTTCGCCCAGCGCACGAAGTCGCCGGCGGCCATGTCGGACTCGCGGAGCACCATGTCGAGCGGCATGCCCTTGGCCCACATGTTCATCGACAGCGCCAGGCTCGTCGAGATCGGGTTGCTGCCCGGCAGGCGGTGCTCCCGCTCGACGTCGTCGAGCCGGGCCCACAGAAGCTGGGTCCTCTCCAGCGCCTCGGGGAACGCGCCGCGGGGCAGGAACTGCTCGCCGAGCGTCCCCTCCTCGCGTCGCGGCTCGAAGACCAGGCAGCACGCCATCGCCGCGAGGCCGGCCGGATCGAGCTCCGTCCACGCCTGCTTCCGGAGGCACTCGGCGACGAGCAGGTCCCGCTCCCCGTAGATCCGGCGGAGCGTGCGACCGTTGGGCGTCAGCGAGAGCTCGCCGACCTCGTCCCGGCGGAAGTAGCCGAGCTCGAGCAGCACGTCCGTGATGTGGTCGAAGATGCGGGCGACGGCGCCGGTGCGCGAGCGGATCTGGCGCTCGATCTCGTCGGTCTCGCGGCGCAGCTTCCACCAGCGCTCGGCCCAGCGCGCGTGCTGCTCGCGGTCGGAGCAGGCGTGGCACGGGTGCGCCTTCATCCGACGCCGCAGGCTCGTGAGCTGTCCCTGGCGCTTCTCGCGCTCGGCGTGGGAGGCCGACTCGCCGCGCACCGCGCCCCGGCGCTCGAGGTCGCCGATCTCACGGCGGATCGCCGCGTACTGCTCGAAGTCGCCCAGGTGGCACTGCATCGCCGTGACGTAGCCCGCCATCGACTCCTCCTGCTGGCGGACCCGGCGGGCGAGATCGACGACGGACCGGTCGGCCTGGAACTGCGCGAACGACGACTCGAGGATCTCGCGCGTGCGCACCCGCCCGAACTGCTCGATCAGGTTCGCGGCCATGTTGTAGCTGGGGCGGAAGCTGGAGTTGAGCGGGTAGGTCCGCCGGGAGGCGAGGGACGCGACCGCCTGAGGGTCCATCCCGCCGCGCCACTGGATCACCGAGTGGCCCTCGACGTCGATGCCGCGTCGGCCCGCCCGGCCGGTGAGCTGGGTGTACTCCCCCGGTGTGATCGGGACGCGCGCCTCGCCGTTGAACTTCTCGAGCTTCTCGAGGACGACCGTGCGGGCCGGCATGTTGATGCCGAGCGCGAGCGTCTCGGTCGCGAAGACCACGCGCACGAGCCGGCGCAGGAACAGCTCCTCGACGACCTCCTTGAAGGCGGGGAGCATCCCGGCGTGGTGCGCGGCGACGCCCCGCTGGAGTCCGTCGAGCCACTCCCAGTAGCCGAGCACCGCGAGGTCCTCGTCGCGGATCGTCCGGCACCGCTCCTCGACGATCGCGCGGATCTCGTCGCGCTCGTGGCGCTCGGTGAGGCGCACGCCCGACCGCAGCACCTGGCGCACGGCCTGGTCGCAGCCCGCACGGCTGAAGACGAAGAAGATCGCGGGGAGGAGGTTCTTGCCGCGGAGGATCTCGACGACCTCCGAGCGCAGCACGAGCTCCTCGGTGCGCTGCTCCGGGTAGCGGCCGCGACCGCCTCGGCCGTTGCGGCCGCCCCTGCCGCCGCGCTCGACCCGGGAGCCGCCCTGGGCCATGCGGGCGAGCTCGGGGTTCACCCGGTTCGTCGCCGCCCGACCGGAGGAGTCGAAGAGATCGACCAGCTTGCCGCCCACCAGGACGTGCTGGTCGAGCGGGACGGGCCGCTCCTCGGAGACGATGACCTCGGTCTCGCCCCGGACGGTCTGGAGCCAGTCGCCGAACTCCTCGGCGTTCGACACGGTCGCGCTGAGCGAGACCAGCCGCACGCGCTGCGGGAGGTGGATGATGACCTCCTCCCAGACGGCGCCGCGGAAGCGGTCGGCGAGGTAGTGCACCTCGTCCATCACGACGTAGGCGAGGTCGCGCAGGAGGTCCGAGTCGGCGTACAGCATGTTGCGCAGCACCTCGGTCGTCATCACGACGATGCGGGCGCGCGCGTTGACGTTCGAGTCGCCGGTCAGCAGGCCGACCTCGGAGGCTCCGTAGTCCTCGACGAACTCCTGGAACTTCTGGTTGCTCAGCGCCTTCATCGGCGTCGTGTAGAAGACCTTGGCCGTCGGGTCCTGCATGGCCAGGTGGATCGCGAACTCGGCCACCGCGGTCTTGCCGGCGCCGGTGGGCGCGGCGACGAGGACGCTGTGGCCGTCGTCGAGCGCGCTGCAGGCCTCGTACTGGAAGGGGTCGAGGTCGAACGCGAGGGTCGAGCGGAACGCCTCGACCCTCGCGTGGCCCTGGCGCGTCCGGAACGCGGCGAACCGCTCGGCGGGAGACGGTCCGGTCACGCGGGCAGGTCGGAGGGGCTGCCGTCGAACACCAGCTGGCGCTTGGCGGCGCGCCGGTCGTGCAGGATCGCGATCCCGCAGGCGAGGAAGAACAGGAAGATGATCGGGATGGCCAGGAGGAACATCGAGATCGGGTCGGCCGCGGGGGTCGCGATCGCCGTGAAGAGCACGATCGCCATGATCGCGATGCGCCACGACTTGAGGATCAGCATGCCGGGGAGGATGCCGAGGAAGTTGAGGAGCACCAGGAAGACGGGCAGCACGAAGGCGATGCCGACGACCAGCACGAGCTTGAGAACGAACTCGTAGTAGATCTTGGCGTCGAGGAAGCTCGCCGCGTTGCTGCCGGTGAAGCTCGTCAGGAGCTCCACGATGTGCGGGAACACGAACCAGCCGGCCGCGCAGCCCGCGAAGAACAGCGGGATGGCGGTGAGGATGAAGCCGAGGCCGTACCGCATCTCCTTGCGGGTCAGGCCCGGGACGAGGAACGCCCAGATCTGATACAGCCAGACCGGGCTTGCCAGGACGATGCCCACCGTGATGGCGATCTGCAGCCGCAGGTCGAAGGCACCGGCGATCGTCGGGAAGTTGAGGATCGCCTCCTTGCCCTGGGTGGAGGCCACCTCGGAGATCGGAGCTTTGAGGGCCTCGAAGACCCACTCCGAGACGAACCACCCCGCGACGCACGCGATGACGATCGCGATCGCCGACTTGAAGAGCCTGTTGCGAAGCTCGACGAGGTGCGCCCCGAGCGACATGCGCCCGTCGGGGTTCTTCGTCCGCTTCGTCCGTGGCTTCTTCGGTGCCACGGACGTCATTACTTGAGCGGGGACTCGGGCGGCGTGGTGGTGCCGGTGCCGGTGGTCGTGCCGGTGGATCCGGCGACGGTGCCGGTGGTCCCCTCGGTCGACTCACGGCGCTCGGTGCCGTCCTCGTCCTTCATGGTCTTGACCTCGCTCTTGAAGATCCGCATCGACTGCCCGACACTGCGGGCCAGCTGCGGGAGCTTGGGCGCACCGAACAGGAGGAGGATCACGGCGAGGATGATGAGGAGGTGCCACCCCTGGAGGCCAGCGAACATTGCAGACTCACTTCACTTGTCGGTTGCGGTGTACGAGGAGCTTACCCTGTTCGACCCGTTCTGACCGGCGGAGATCGATCCTGTCGCGACGTGCGTCACGCCGGCCCTCGTGCGCACGCCTCACGTCGTCGCGATCGGCGAACAGCGACGAGGACGGCCGGGGCGGCAGGTCGTCCGTCATTCCAGGACTCAGTGTCTCGAGTTTCGCGGTGACCTCGGACAGCTGTCCGAGGAGCACCTTCCCCTTGCGCCAGTAGGAGAGGGCGAAGAGGACCAGCATCGCCAGAGCGCCCAGCGCGAGGCCGAGCCAGATCAGGATCCACGACCACCAGGTCACGACGGCTCCCCCTCGTTCGCGGCGAGCGCGGAGGCCGCCCAGAGCGCGACCGCGGTGCGCGCCTCGGGGGGTGCCACCACGGTGACGAGACCCGCCAACGACGCCACCAGGCGCGTCAATCCCTCCAGATGGGCGACGCGGAGACGGACGAGGACACCGTGGTCCTCCTCCCCCGGCACGGGATCGGGGAACTCGGCGTCGGCCGCGTAGTCGCCCAGCAGCACGACGGCGCTGGGGGCGACGCGCAGGTCCACGACGAGATCGGAGGCGGAGGCCTCGAAGAGCCGTTCCGAGAGGGTCACCTCGTTGCGGCGCCGGACGATCGGCGTCCCCGTGTCGCGGAGGGAGCGCATCCTGTCGACCCGGAACGTCCTGACGCCCTCGCGGAGGTGGTCCCATCCGCGCAGGTACCAGTCCCGATCGACCGATTCGAGCACGAAGGGGTCGACGAGCCGGGACTCGGTCTCGCCGCGGGCGCTGCGGTAGTCGAAAGCGACCTGCGTCGCCGAGCCCATCGCTGTCCGCAGGAGCGCCACAGCGCTGTCCGCGCCCGTGCCGCGCGAGACCGCGACCGCGCTCGGGGCCGAGGAGGCGCCGCGTGCGAGCTTCCCCATCAGCGAGGCGATCCGGTCGTTGCCCTGGTTCTCGGGCAGCGCTGCGAGGTACTGCATGCCGGCGATGAGGGCGGCGGCCTCCCGCGCCGAGAACCTCGGCGAGTCGTCGATCGCGACCTGGTGGGTGAGGACGACGTGGTCGTTCTCCTCGAAGTCGTCCCAGCCGATGTCGAAGAGGTCGTTCGCCTGGTACTGCGCGGTCTCGCCGGGGATGCCCGAGACGGCGATGAGGCGCACCGCGCGGCGCACCTCCTCCTCCGGGATCTCGAAGTGCGCGGCGACCTCGGCGACGGAGACGCGGCCCCGGTCGAGCAGGTAGGGAACGAGGGAGAGGAGGACGGCCAGGCGGTCGCGCGCCTGCAGGGAGCGGGGTCTAGCCACGGGGATCCCCTCCATGGTCGTCCAGGGTGCGGCGGAGGCGGTCGAGGACGCGGCGGCGGAGCTCCTCCGGCTCGAGCAACCGCACCTCGGGACCGTGACCGGCGAGCTCGTCCGCGAGCACGTCCGGGTCGGTGTAGTGCAGGCGCAGCAGGCCCTGGCCCTCGCCCTCGGCCTCGGCACGCCCGCCGAGACGGAGGGCGGCGTCGGAGTCGGGGGCGACGCGCAGGAGCGCGCTGTTGCGCTGCAGGATCTCGTCGAGCTGGGCGAGAGCGGTCGCCGCGTGGTCCCCCTCCACGAGAGGCGCGGTGCGGCCGGTGGACGCGACCGGCCCGACGATCCGCGACAGGAGGAAGGTCCGCGTGCCCTCGGCGCCCTCGTCCCAGCCGTGGAGGTGCCAGCGCCCCTGGTGGTTCACCAGGGCGCGGGGCTGCACGGTGCGCACGCGCGGCTCCTCGCCGCCGGGCTTCAGATAGGGGAAGCGGACGACCTGGCCGCGGTCGAGCGCAGCGTTGAGCGGCTCGAACGAGGCCTCGCGGACCCGGATCGAGGGGCTGATGCCGATGACGGGGTCGACGGACTCGACCCCGATCGAGCGCAGCTTGATCAGCGCGCGCCGCGACTCCGCCGAGAGCGTCCCCTCGCGCCAGACCGCCCCGGCCAGGCGGAGCAGCGCGAGCTCCTCCGGGTCGAAGGTCAGGTCGGCCGGGAGGTCGTAGCTGCGCTTCGCGATGCGGTACCGGACGGTCTGGGTGTTGCCCGGGTCGCCCGGGGCGTCGACCGTCTCGATCGGGATGCCCAGCTCGCGCAGGTCGTCCTTGTCGCGCTCGAACTGGCGCTCAAGCGAGGTCCGGTCGCCCCGGCCCACCCGCTGCCGGTAGCCCTGCACCGTGGAGAGGACGTCGGCCTTCGTCAGTCCGTTCTCGGCCGCGACGAGCGCGAGCACGAGGTTGAACAGACGCTCCTCGGCCGGGACGCGGCTCGAGGACGGGGCGTCGGAAGGCACGCCCTCCAGTCTAGGGCCGGGCCCGGTCAGACCTTTCCGAGGATGTCGGCGACGAAGATCAGCGTCGCGCCGCCGGGGATCCCGCCCTGAGGGGAGCCCTGGTCGCCGTAGCCCTGGTCCGGCGGGATGACCGCGATGACCTGGGATCCGACGGGCTGGCCGATGAGGGCGTCGGCGAATCCGGCGATGACTCCGCCCTGGGTGGTCGAGCCGTCGGCGGCCGTGAAGACGGCGGGAGCGCCCTTCTCCCAGCTGGAGTCGAACACCTTCCCGTCGCTCCACTGCCAGCCTGTGTAGGCCACGACGACCTGGTCGCCCTCGGCGACGACGTCGCCGTCGCCCTTTTTGAGCTGGGCGATGCGGAGGTCGGTCGGCGCGTCACCGGAGGGCTTCGCGAGCCCCGGGCGTCCGTCGTCGCCGAGCGTCACCGTCGGGAAGCCGTCGGGCGCGGGCTGGGCGGCGCCGTTCGCGCGGGCCAGCGAGGCCTCACGGACGTCCGCGACGAGCACGAGCGTGTCGTCCTCCGAGATGCCGAGCTGCGACGAGGACTGGCCGAAGCCGTCCTCGGGGGCGATCGCGATGGCGACGCGCGAGCCGACCTGCGTGCAGAGGAGGCCCTCGTTCAGGCCGACGAGCCCGGCTCCGCCGACGCCGAAGCGGGCGGTGCTCGACCCGTCGTAAGGCGAGGTCTCGAGGACCGTGCCGTCCGCGCCGTTGACCAGGGTGTAGTCGATGGTGACGAGCTGGCCCTTCTCGAGCGGTGCGCCCGAGCCCTCGATGAGGGTGCTGACCTGCGTGCCATCCGCCTTCAGCGGCGTCGGGACGCTGACGTCCGGCTTCGCTCCGAAGTCGCCCGTGGCGCTGACCGCCGCCGAGGAGTCGCCGGAGGAGAACGGAGCGTCGCAGTCCGCCTGCGAGGAGGACGCGGTGCATCCGGTGAGAGCGGCGACGATGCCGATGCCGGCGATGAGCGCGGTGGTCCTGCGCACGGGTCCTCGATTCGAGAGAAGGGGAGCGGTGACGCCCGAGGTGGAGACGGCCCGGAGGCCGGGAACAGCTTAGAGGATGCCCTCGTCGTCGGGCTCCGCGGTCTCCTCGCCGAACCCGCGGGCCCGGGAGAGCTCGGCGCTGGTGGCGGACTCGCGGACCCGCTTGCGGAGGCTCTTGGGGCTCACGGCGCGCTCGCCGAGCGCGCCGGGGGTCCAGGCCTCCACGTCCTCGTCGCTGAAGTCCGTCTTCGACGGGCGACGCTTGAGCTCGGGGAGCACGGTGTCCGGAGCGAGCCGGCGAGCGGTGATGAGGAAGCCGGTGTGGCCGATCATCCGGTGGTCCGGCCGGACCGCGAGGCCCTCGACGTGCCAGCCGCGGACCATGGTCTCGTTCGACGACGGGTTCGTGAACAGGCCCGAGGCGCGGATCGCCTCCGCCGTCCGCGAGAGCTGCGTGACGGTGGCCACGTAGCAGAGGAGCACTCCCCCGGGCGTGAGAGCCTCGGCGGCGACGTCGAGGCACTCCCAGGGCGCGAGCATGTCGAGCACGACGCGGTCGGCCTCGCCGGACGGGACCGTGCCGGGCAGCGCCTCGACGAGGTCGCCGACGGTGACGCTCCAGTTGTCGGGCGTGTAGCCGAGGAAGGTCTCGATGTTCGCCCGTGCGACATCCGCGAACTCCTCGCGCCGCTCGAACGACGACAGCCGGCCGGTCGGACCCACCGCCCGCAGCAGCCAGAGCGAGAGCGCGCCGGAGCCGACACCGGCCTCGACCACGCGGGCGCCGGGGAAGACGTCGGCGAGGGCGAGGATCTGGGCCGCGTCCTTCGGGTACACGATCGCCGCGCCGCGGGGCATCGACATCACGAAGTCGGCGAGGAGAGGGCGCAGCGCGAGGTGCTCGACGCCGACGGTGTTGGTCACCACCGAGCCGTCGGGCAGCCCGATCACCGTGTCGTGCTCGATGCCGCCCCGGTGCGTGTGGAACACCTTGCCGGGAACGAGCGTGATGGTGTTCATCCGCCCCTTGGGTCCCGTCAGCTGGACGCGGTCTCCCGCGCGGAAGGGTCCGGAATGCTGCAGTGCCTCACCGGTCATCGGCGGGCCTCCGTCTCGGTCGTGGCCGGGCCGGAGCCGCGGTGCTCGGAGGACACCGTCGCGAGGTCCGCGACGGTGCGGCCCGCGAGAGTGGGCCAGAGGGCGTAGGGGCCGGCGGGGTCGAGCTCCAGCTGGTGCGGGACGCCGATCGACGCGGCTCCGGAGGCGACGGCCGCGCCGAGGCCCGTGAGGGAGTCCTCGATCGCGACGCAGGCGGCGATGTCGACACCGAGGGTGCTCGCGGCGAGGAGGTACGCCTCGGGGTGAGGCTTGCTGCGCTCGACCATGTCGCCGCTGACGACGGCGGCGAAGGCGGGGAACGGGATCCGGTCCACGACGGCCGCCGCCATCCGCGAGATCGACATCGTGACCAGCGCCTGCGGCACTCCCGCCTCGGACACCGCGCGCAGCAGCTCGAGCGCGCCCGGTCGCCACGGGATGCTCACGGCCAGCTGGTCGACGACCTCGTCGGTCATCCGGTCGATGATCGCGTCGACGGAGAGGTCGACGCCCTTGCCCTGCAGGATGCGGGCGGCGGCGGGCAGGCCCGAGCCGACGAGTCCCATCGCGTCCTCGTGGGTCCACACTCCGCCGAAGGAGGAGACGAGCGCGTGCTCCGACGCCATCCAGTACGGCTCGGTGTCGACGAGCGTCCCGTCCATGTCCCAGAGGACGGCGGCGGGGGCGGACGCTCCTCCGAGCGGCTCGGAGGACAGCGGCCGGGCGGAGGTCTCGGGAGTCACGAGCGACCATGGTACCGGCAGGGCCGCGCCCCTCCCCGGCCGCGGGCCGAGAGCGAACAGCGCGGCCGATCCCGCCGGACGGGACGGGCGGGGCCGGGGGCGGTCCTATCCTGGACGGAGGGACAGGCGCGGTGTGCGCTCCCCGCACATCGAGCCGAACGCGGAGATCCTGCCTATGAACGTGATCACGGGGAACGTCCTGGTCGTGGCCTTCGAGGGCTGGAACGACGCCGGGGACGCCGCCAGCGGCGCGCTGCGGCTGGTCAAGGACGCCGGGGAGTACGTGCCCCTCTTCGCCGTCGACGCCGAGCAGTACTACGACTTCCAGTACACCCGCCCCATGCTCTCGATCGGCGAGGACGGCCGCCGCAACCTCGCCTGGCCCGGCACCCAGATCTTCGGCCCGGCCGACACCTCGGTCGACGCCGAGAGCGCGCTGTACCTCATGATCGGCACCGAGCCCTCGCGCAGCTGGAAGAGCTTCGCGGCCGAGGTCGTCGACGCCATGCTCGCGATAGACATCTCCGCCGTCGTCTTCCTCGGCGCGATGCTCGCCGACGTCCCGCACACCCGGCCGATCTCCATCTTCGCCTCGAGCGAGAACGCGGAGCTGCGGAGCTCGTTCGAGCTCGAGCGCTCCAGCTACGAGGGGCCGGTCGGCATCCTCAGCGTGATCGGCGAGGCCGCACAGAAGGTCGGCATCCCCGCCGTCTCGATCTGGGCCTCCGTCCCGCACTACGTGCACAACGCGCCCTCGCCCAAGGCGATGCTGGCGCTGCTCGAGAAGCTCGAGGAGGTCGTCGGCCTGGCGATCCCCCGCGGCGACCTCGTCGAGGAGGCGGAGGAGTGGGAGCGCGGCATCGACGCCCTCGCCGCCGAGGACGAGGAGATGGCGTCGTACATCGCCCAGCTCGAGCAGGCGCGCGACACCGTCGACTCGCCCGAGGCGAGCGGCGAGGCGATCGCCCAGGAGTTCGAGCGCTACCTGCGCCGCCGCGGCGACGGCCGCTCCGGCGAGGAGCCCTGGCGCCCGTAGCCTCCGCCGGCGCCCGCTCGTCCGAGACGGTCGTCGATCACGGGACCGCTCCCGGCCGCCCTGACGGGACTCGCCCACGACGGGACTCGAGCCTGACGGGACTCGAGCCTGACGGGGTTCAGGCCGGGCGCACCCCGAGCAGGGCGTCGACCGCGTCGCGCAGGAGCGACGGGTCGTCCACGCCCTCGGTCAGTGCGGCGTCGACGACGGCGAGGGCGGCCGGAGTGCCGAGGTCGTCGGCCAGCGCCTCGCGCAGCTGCGCCAGCACCTCGAGCGCCGAGCGCGGTCCGACGGCGGCGAGGGCCGCCTCCCAGCGCGCCAGGCGCGCCTCGGCCGACGGCAGGTCCTCGGGCAGCCACTCCCAGTCGGAGCGGTAGTGGTGCGCGAGGAGCGCGAGGCGGATCGCCCGCGGGTCCGCGCCCTCGCTCCGCAGACGTGAGACCAGCACCAGGTTCCCGAGCGACTTGCTCATCTTCTCGCCCTGGTAGGCGACCATCCCGGCGTGCGCGTAGGCGCGGGCCAGAGGACGGCCGGACAGCGACGCGGCGTGGCCGGCGCTGAACTCGTGGTGCGGGAAGACCAGGTCGCTCCCGCCGCCCTGCAGGGTGAACTCGGGTCCGAGCCGGTCGAGGGCGATCACCGAGCACTCGATGTGCCAGCCCGGACGGCCGCGGCCGACCTCGGCGTCCCAGGCGGGCTCGCCGGCGCGCTCGGCCCGCCAGAGCAGCGGATCGAGGGGGTCGCGCTTGCCGGCGCGCTCCGGGTCGCCCCCGCGCAGCGCCGAGAAGCGGGCCATCGACTCCGCGTCGAGCCGGCTCTCGCTGCCCAGGTGCCAGACGGCGCTCTCGGCCGCGGCGATGTCGTAGTAGAGGTCGCTCGCGCCCTCCTCCGCCGCGTCCGGAGCAGCGACGCGGTAGGCGACGCCGTCGCGCTCCAGGCGGGCGACCGCCTCCGCGATGGGATCCACGGTCTCGGTGACTCCGACGTAGTGCTGCGGAGGCAGGACGCGCAGGGAGGCCATGTCGCCGCGGAACAGCTCGACCTGCTCCTCGGCGAGGTCGCGCCAGTCGACACCGGTGGCCGTCGCACGCTCGAGCAGCGGGTCGTCGACGTCGGTCACGTTCTGGGCGTACTCGACCGTGTAGCCCGCGTCGAGCCAGACGCGCTGGACCGTGTCGAAGGCGAGGTAGGTCGACGCGTGCCCGAGGTGGGTGGCGTCGTAGGGCGTGATGCCGCAGACGTAGAGGCTCGCGACTCCGCTGGGCGCGTCGAGCTCGACGGGGCCGGCGGTCGCGGTGTCGTGCAGGCGCGGTGCGCTCCCCCGGCCGGGCAGGGCGGGGACGTCGGCGGCGGTCCAGGCGCGCATCTAGGCGGCGATCAGGCCGGTGGCGAGCGCGACCATGAGGACGACGCCGAGGACGATGCGGTACACGACGAACGGGAGGAAGCTGCGGCGGGAGATGTAGCTCATGAAGAACGCGATCACGACGAAGCCGACCACGAACGCGACGATGGTCGCCACGAGGGTCTCGAGCCCGCCGACCTGGACCTGGTTCGGGAGCACGACCGGGTCGCTGATGCTCTTGTACAGCTGGTAGAGACCGCTGCCGAACACCGCGGGGATCGCGAGGAGGAAGGAGTAGCGCGCCGCCGCCTTGCGCTCGTAGCCGAGGAAGAGGCCCGCGGTGATGGTGCCTCCCGAGCGCGAGACGCCGGGGATCAGGGCGAGTGCCTGCGCGCCTCCGAAGATCAGGCCGTCGCGGACGCCCAGGTCGCGCAGGCGGCGCTTCTTCGCGCCGACCGCGTCGGCGATGCCGAGCAGGATGCCGAAGAGGATGAGGGTGGTGGCCACCACCCACAGGGAGCGGAGGGTCGTCTCGATCGCGTCCTGGAAGACGAGGCCGAGGACGATGATCGGAAGGCTGCCCAGGATGATGAGCCAGCCCATGCGGGCGTCCGGGTCCGAGCGCGGGATCCGGCCGACGAGGGAGCGCGCCCAGTGCGACACGATCCGCACGATGTCGCGCCAGAAGTAGATGATGACGGCGGTCTCGGTGCCCAGCTGCGTGATCGCGGTGAACGCGGCTCCGGTGTCGCGGCCGCCGAGACCGGGCAGCAGCTCGCTGACGATCCGGAGGTGGGCGCTGGAGGAGATGGGGAGGAATTCGGTCAGACCCTGGACGAGTCCCAGGATCAGCGCGTCGAGCAGGCCCATGCGTCACTTTCGAGGAGGGCTGGGGCGTCGTCGGCCAGCAGTCGGTCGGGATCGGTCGGTGCTGACCCCGTCCGCGGCGCCGTCAGGAGCTCAGCAGGAGATCGGTCAGGACCTTCCTGCCAAACACTAGTGCGTCCAGTGGAACGCGCTCGTCGACCCCGTGGAACAGCGCCGGGAAGTCCAGGGACGACGGCAGCTGGAGCGGCGCGAACCCGTATCCGGTGATGCCGAGCGTCGAGAGCGCCTTGTTGTCGGTGCCTCCGGAGAGCAGGTACGGGAGGACCTCGGCGCCCGGATCGAACCGGCGGATCGAGGCGGCCATGCTCTCGACGAGGGGGCCGGCGAAGGGCACCTCGAGTCCGATGTCGCGGTGCTGGACGAGGATCTCGACGTGCTCGCCCGCGAGGACCTTCAGCCGCTCGAGCACCGAATCCTCCTCGCCGGGGAGGACGCGCACGTCGATGGTGGCCTCCGCGGTGTCCGGGATGACGTTGGCCTTGTAGCCGGCAGACAGCATCGACGGATTGGCGGTGGTGCGCAGCGTCGCGGCGATGAAGCGCGAGGCGGTGCCGGTGGCGAGTGCCAGCTCCTCCGGAGTGCTGCGCTGGGGGTCGTGGCCGAGCAGGCGGGCGACCTCGTCGAGCAGCTCGCGCGTGGTGTCGGTGAGGCGCGTGGGCCACTCCTCGCTGCCGATGCGGGCGATCGCCTGCGCCAGCCGGGTGACGGCGTTCTCGGAGTTGATCTGCGAGCCGTGCCCCGCCGTGCCGTGCGCGCGGAGGGTCAGCCACATCAGCGCCTTCTCGCCCGTCTGCACGAGGTAGGCGCGCTTGCCGGCCAGCTCGATCGAGTAGCCGCCGACCTCGCTGATCGCCTCGGTCGCTCCGGCGAACAGCTCGGGCCGCTCACGGGCCAGGAATCCCGATCCCCGCACGCCGCCAGCCTCCTCGTCGGCGAAGAAGGCGATGACGAGGTCGCGGGAGGGGCGCCGCCCCTCGCGGAGGATGTCGCCGAGCGAGGCGAGGATCATCGCGTCCATGTTCTTCATGTCGACCGCGCCGCGGCCCCAGAGCATGCCGTCCTTGATCTCGCCGCCGAACGGGTCGACGCTCCAGTTGTCGGCGATGGCGGGCACCACGTCGAGGTGCCCGTGGACGACGAGGGCGCCGCGCTCGCGGTCCTCCCCGGCGACCCGCGCCACGACGCTCGTGCGTCCCGGGTCGGAGTCGATCAGCTCCGGCTCGAGGCCGAGGTCGCGCAGCTTCGCCGCGACGTACTCCGCGGCCGGGCGCTCCGGCTCCGCCTTCCCGTCGCCGTAGTTGCTGGTGTCGAAGCGGATGAGATCGCGCGCGATGAGCGCCGTCTCGTCGAGGGTGCTGTCGGTCACGGGCGCGCTGTCGATGCTGTCGGACATGCGGGCAACGGTACCGGCGCGGGCTCGACGGCGCGCGGAGGCCGGTGGGCCGCGAGGTGGCGTGAGAGGCTCCGGAACCGTGCTAATGTCTTCTTCGGCCGCGGAAACGCAGGTCGAAGGAAACACTCGTCCGGGTGGCGGAAATGGCAGACGCGCTAGCTTGAGGTGCTAGTGCCCGTATAGGGCGTGGGGGTTCAAGTCCCCCCTCGGACACACTGATCGGAACCCCTCGTCTCTCCTCGGAGAGGCGGGGGGTTCCGTCGTTCCCGGCACCGTCCCCTCCTCGCGCCGGCGGGAGGGATGCTGTGGGCGGAGAGTGCAGACGCCCCGGCTCCTCACGAGGAGACGGGGCGTCTGCTGCATCGGACGGGCGCTTCTGCAGCGGACGGGCGCTCCTGCACCGCAGGGCCCTCCTGCACAGACCGTGCCTCGGCGTCAGACGCCTGCTGTCGCCGGCGACCAGCCGAGAGCCGGAGCGATCGATTCCACGACAGTGCGCAGGAGCCGCGCGTTGTACTCGACCCCGAGCTGGTTGGGAACGGTGAGCAGCAGCGTGTCCGCCTCCTGCACGGCGGCGTCCGCAGCGAGCTCGGCGGCGACGGCGTCTGGCTCGCCCGTGTAGCTGCGGCCGAATCGGGCGCGGACGCCCTCGAGGGTGGCGACCTGGTCCTGCTCGCCGCGGCCGCCGAAGTACAGCCGGTCGAGATCGGTCGTGATCGGAAGGACGCTGCGCGACACGGAGACGCGCGGGGTGCGCTCCCAGCCCGCCTCGCTCCACGCGGCGCGGTACTCGCGGATCTGGCGGGCCTGCAGCTCGTCGAAGGGCACGCCCTCCTCCTCCAGGAGCAGGGTCGACGACTGCAGGTTCATGCCCTGCTCGGCCGCCCAGCGCGCGGTCGCGAAGCTGCCGGCACCCCACCAGATCCGGTCCTCGAGGCCGGGCGAGCGCGGCTCGATCGAGAGCGGGAGCGACTGGCGCGTCATCGCAGGATCGGACTGCGCGACCGGCGCCCCGGCGAGCGCCTCCCGGAGGATGCGCACCTTCTGCCGGGCGAGGTCGGCGTCGGTCATCCCCTCCGGGGGGACGAAGCCGAACACCTCGGACCCGCGCAGGGCGGTCTCGGGCGATCCCCGGCTGACCCCGAGCTCGAGCCGGCCGTCGGAGATCAGGTCGGTGGCGGCCGCCTCCTCCGCCATGTAGAGCGGGTTCTCGTAGCGCATGTCGATGACCCCGGTGCCGATCTCGATGCGGCGGGTGCGCGCGGCGATCGCCGCCAGCAGCGGGAACGGCGAGGCGAGCTGCGGCGCGAAGTGGTGCACGCGGACGTAGGCGCCGTCGATGCCGATCTCCTCCGCCGCCTCCGCGAGCTCGATCGTCTGGAGGAGGACGTCGCGAGCCGAGCGGGTCTGAGACCCGGGGACGGACTGGTAGTGGCCGAAGGAGAGGAAGCCGATGCGCGAGACCATGCCTGCCTCAGCGCCCGGGGGTCCCCCGCTATTCCCGGGTGGTGTGCACGGCGGACGCCGAACCGCGACAGCGCTCCCGAGGAGTCCTCAATACACGTATGGTGGTCGCGTGCCCGCTGATCGGGGCGGAGAGGGGTCGTCGTGGAGCCGATGGTCGGTCGCCTCGGGGCGACTCTCGGGGTCGCCATGCAGACGATCAGCGGGTCGCAGGTGCAGGCATGCGCTCTCCGTCCGCAGCGGAACCGGTCGCCCGGTCGCGTCTTCGCGTCAGTGCGCCTCGAAGTCGGCGGAGACCGAGGCGGTGACCTCGATGTCCTCCGGCTTGAGGGCCAACGGCTCCTCAGGAGAGGAGAACGCCTTGGCGCGGCTCATCATCGCCGAGCCGCCCTCGATGCGCGTGTGCGGCCGCAGTCCCGGCTCGAAGAGGGTCAGCACCCGCACCTCGGTCAGGCCGAGGGCCGCCGCATAGGCCTCGGCCCGCTCGCGCGCGTCGCGCACGGCAGCGGTGCGGACCTCGCGCTCGATGCCCGCCCGTCGCGCCGCCGTCACGTCCCAGTCGACCCCCGAGATCTGGATCCCCGGCACCTCCGAGATCGAGCCGACCCAGCGCCCGAGAGCCGCGAAGTCCCGGTACTTCACCCGGACCCCGGCGGCCGCGACATGGAACAGCTGCGTGACGTCCGAGTCCTTGATGTACCGGCGGATCGAGGAGACCGAGATCTGATCGGAGGACCACCAGGTGGCGGCGCCGGACGCCTGCTCGGCGGCCGCCTCCTCACGGACCCGCGCGTGCAGGGCGGTGACCTCGGCGAGCGCCTGGGGTCGGGATCGCGACTCGCGCCGGATCTCGAGGCGGACGGTGCCCCGCTCGGCGGGGTGGAAGTGCTGGGCGAGACCGGCGACGGTGATGGTGACCATGGCCCCATGGTGCCGTACGCACCCCGTCAGCTCCGAGCGGCGAGCATCTCCCGGATGCGGTCGGCGAGGGCCCGCTCCGTCGTCAGGTTGCTGACCAGCTGGGCTCGGTGCCCCCCGCAGGCGCCTGGGAGGGGATCTCCGGTGCTCGGGTCGACCCGGCCCAGCAGTGCCCGCTCCCCCTGGGCGATCGAGGCCTCGAGCAGGGCGAGCCGCCGCTCGAGCCGCTCGATCTCGAAGCTCTCGGGCGTGATGTCGGACTCGCGGAAGTGGCCGGCTGTGGAAGTGGGGACGCTCATCGATGATCCGTTCCGTCGGGGGCGCCCAGGAGCGGCGCCATCACCAGGAAGACACCGGAGAACGGCGATCATGACGCGAAGGCGCGAAATGCACTGAGACGTGGCGCGCCACCGGCGGTCAGGAGCGGAAGACGGCCAGGTTCTCGTTCTCCACGATGGCGAGGGTGCGGACGAGGCGGGTGTAGCGCTCGACGAGCTCGCCCTCCCCCGCGCCCTGTCCCAGCAGGGCCGAGATGCTCTCGGCAGGGAAGAGGGAGACGATCTCCATCGCGACGGCCCGCGCGTGCTCGGAGGAGAGAGTGCGCGCGTACTCCAGAGCGCGGGTCAGCTGCGGCCTCTCCTCCCCCTCCGGACTCGCCGACGGCGCCGTCGTGGCGGCATGCCCGAGGACCGCCACGAAGACGCGAGCGATCTCGTCGACCCGGAGTGCGCGGACCAGGGTCAGCAGACGCGAGGAGACGCGGGAGACGCCGCGCGCGAGGAGCTCTCCGCTGAGGGCGCGCACCTCGATCACGTCGCCGCCGCCGAACTCGCCGGAGACGCGCTTGATGCCCGAGGCGAACAGGCTCGAGCCGGCTCCGATGCTCCGCTCGGCCTCGAGGTTGATCTCGACGCGGCCGCGGCCGGTGGCCACTCCGGAGATCCAGCGCTGCTCCACGGGCGGATGCGCGTGCACGGCGCGGACGAGGGTGCCCGGGCCCGGCCCTCCCAGGGCGCCCAGGATGACCTCGGGGGTGCGCGCCCCGGCGATCCTGGTCGAGACGCCGTTGTGCGCGGCGAGCTCGGCGGCCCGCAGCTTGGAGCGGATGCCCCCTCGGCCGGTACCGCCCTTCTGCACGCCGATGCGGCGCAGCTCCGAGATGCCCAGCTCCTCGAGGTGCACGCCCTCGGCGATGCTGCCGGCGAAGACGCCGGGGACGTCGGTGAGCAGCAGCAGCAGGTCCGCGCCGAGGAGCATCGCCAATCCGCCGGCGACGCCGTCGTTGTCCGAGCCGGCGGAGTCGATCGTGTCGTTGCCGTTGACCACGGGCACGACTCCGGCGTCGAGGGCGTGGCGGATCGCCTCGGCGACGTGTGCCATCTGCCGGGGAGAGGCGAGGTCGGACTCGCCGATGAGGATCTGCGCGATCAGGGCGCCCGAGAGCTCGGCCACCGAGCGGTAGAAGCCCATCAGGACGGTCTGGCCCACCGCTGCCGCCAGGCGGGCGCTGATCGGCTCCTCCTGCGAGCGGGCGAAGAGCGCCCGACCCGAGGAGACGGCGCCGGAGGAGACCAGCACGACGTCCCAGCCCAGCGCGCGGGCGGCGAAGGCGCTCTCGAGCGCGCTGGCCAGGAGAACGGGATCCGGACCCGACTGCTTGGTGACCGAGCTGGACCCCATCTTGACCACGAGGGTCCTTCTGCGCGGCGCGGCCGGGGCGGTGGCGTCGGAGTCGGCGGGGTCGGGCAGGGCGTCGGACATGGCTCCATGCTAGAGGCGCGGTAGGAGGCCCTCCCTCGCCGAGACCCGGCGGAGAACGCCCCCGGACGGGAATGTCGGGGGCGGATGCGAGACTGCCCGGGACGTCTGTTACCTCCTCCTCAGTGCGCCTCGCCGGGCGGTCGCGGAAGGGTCCGAGCGGCTCGCCGGTGGATGTCGGTGGCGATTGACATACTCGAACACATGTTCGAACATGGGCAGATGAGCCCCCCTTCACCCCTCGTCTCCGCGGAGACGGCCGAGGCCGCAGAGCCCCTTCTGCGGCAGCTCGCGTCGGTGAAGGAGCTGCAGTCCCGCATCCGGGACATGCAGGCGACCACTCTCGAGACCAGGAGCCTCGCCACCCTGCCGGCCTTCTCCTCCGTGCTCCCGGGCGGCTCGCTCAAGCAGGGTGCCGCCTACTCGGTGGAGGGCTCGATGAGTCTGGCGATGGGGCTGCTCGCCGGCCCGTCCGCCGAGGGCTCGTGGTGCGGCGTGGTGGGCGTCCCGGAGTTCGGGGCCGAGGCCGCGGCCGGCATGGGGATCGACCTCGAGCGTCTGGTGCTCGTGCCCGCACCGGCCGAGCACTGGCTCACCGTCACCGCCGCTCTGGTCGATGTGCTGACCGTCGTGCTCACCCGTCCGCCCGCCTCCGTCTCCTCGGCCGACGTCTCGCGTCTGGGAGCACGACTGCGCCAGCGGGGTGCCGCGCTCGTGGTCCTCGGCGAGTGGCCCCAGGCCGAGGCGCGGCTCAGCATCCGCAGCAGCCGCTGGGAGGGGCTCGGCGACGGCCACGGCTACCTGCGCTCCCGGGAGGCGATGGTCGATGTGGTCGGCCGGGCCGGCACCCGGGTGCGCACGGTGCGGATGAGCATGCCCGGCGTCGAGAGCGCCTTCGGCTCCCGGGTCGAGCACGGCCGCCTGCACGAGCGGGCGGTCTGAGATGGCGAGCGCACCCGAGCTGCGGCGGACGATCCTCGTCTGGTGCCCCGACTGGCCCCTCCTCGCGGCCGCCGCCGACGCCGGCCTCGGCGACGAGCACCCCCTGGCCCTCACGGAGAAGAGCCTGGTCTTCGCCTCCTCCCCCGCTGCCCGGGCGGAGGGGGTCCGGCGGGGCATGCGCGTGCGCGAGGCGCAGTCCCGTTGCACGGGTCTCGCCGTCCTCCCGTACGACCCGGTGCTCGACCACCGGGCGTTCGAGCCGCTCATCCAGGCGCTCGAGGAGATCACCCCGGGCGTCCAGCTGATCCGGCCCGGTCTGTGCGCGATCCGCGCCCGCGGTCCGCGCCGCTACTACGGGAGCGAGCAGAGCGCGGCCGAGGCGATCCTGCAGCGGCTGGCCGAGCTGGGTCTCCCCGACGCCCGCATCGGGATCGCCGACGGGCTCTTCGCCTCCGAGCTCGCCGCGAAGCACTCCGGCCGCCCCGTCGCCGTCGTGCCCCCAGGAGCAGCGGCAGGCTTCCTCGCTCCTCTCCCGCTCGACGCCCTCGAGACCGAGTCCGTCGCAGCCCCTGCCCGTGTTCCCCGCCGGGGGGACGACCTGGTGGCGCTCCTGCGCAGACTCGGCGTCCGCACCCTCGGCGCCTTCGCCGCCCTCCCTCGCGAGGACGTCGCCGCCCGGTTCGGACCGGAGGGCGCCCACGCGCACCTCCTCGCCGCCGGTGCGGAGTCGGAGACGGTGGTGCCCCGGCTCCCGCCGGAGCGTCTCGACCGGGCGATGGAGTTCGAGCCCCCTCTGGACCGCATCGACCAGGCCGCCTTCGCCTTCCGCGTCCCCGCGGAGGAGTTCGTCGCCGGGCTCACCCGCGCACAGCTGGTCGCGACCGCCATCCGCATCGAGGTCGTCAGCGAGCGCGGTGAGGTCTCCTCCCGGAGCTGGCTGCACCCGAGATGGTTCACCCCGGGCGACGTGCTCGACCGGGTCCGCTGGCAGCTGCAGGGCAGCGGGGAGATCGACACCGGTCTCGGAGCGCCGATCTCGCGGCTGTGCGTCGAGCCCGAGGCGGTCGACGCGATCGGCAACCACGAGCAGGGTCTCTGGGGCACCGCTCCGGAGGAGCGCGTCCACCACGGGCTGAGCCGCGTGCAGAGCATGCTCGGGCACGAGGCCGTGATGACCGCGTCGATCGGAGGGGGTCGATCCCTCCGCGACCGCCAGCACCTGATCCCCTGGGGCGACCGGGAGCGGGGCGACGCACGGCCGAGGACCCTGCCCTGGCCCGGCTCCCTGCCGCCGCCCCTCCCGCCGACGGTCTTCGCGGAGCCCGCGGCCGTGCTCGTCCGCGGACCGAGGGGCGAACCCGTCGCGGTCGACGAGCGCGGCGCCCTCAGCTCCGTGCCCGCCTACTTCACCCCCGGGACCTCTCAGGCACGCCTGGAGCCCCTCGCCGGATGGGCGGGTCCCTGGCCGATCGACGAGCGCTGGTGGGATCCGAGCACCGCCGTCCGCTACGACCGCTTCCAGGTGGTCGACGCCGCCGGTGTCGCCTGGCTGCTGCTCTGCCTCGACGGGGTCTGGGCAGCCGAGGCCCGCTACGACTGAACCGGAGCATCCCTCCACCACCGCGAACGAGCATCGAAGGAGCCCCGATGGGCTGGAACAACCCGCCGATCCCCTGGTCGGAGTTCGAGCGCCGCCTCTCCAGCGGCAAGCGCGCCGACGGCACCGTCGTCCGGGGCGACGGCGGCGACAGTCCGGCCTGGTCGCACAAGCGCCCCGCCTACGTGGCAGGGGACGACGTCCGGCCGCCGGCTCATCCGGTGCCCTACGCCGAGCTGCACGCCCACTCCCACTTCAGCTTCCTCGACGGGGCGAGCAAGCCGGAGCAGCTGGTCGAGGAAGCGGTCCGGCTCGGCATCGACACTCTCGCGCTCACCGACCACGACGGCCTCTACGGCATCGTGAGGATGGCCGAGGCCGCGCAGGGGCACGCCGTCCGCACGGCCTTCGGAGCCGAGCTCTCGATCGGGCTCACCTCGCCTCAGAACGGGGTCGCCGATCCGGAGGGGACCCACCTGCTCGTCCTCGCGCGCCGCGAGGAGGGCTACCACCGCCTCGCCCGTGCGATCACCACCGCCCAGCTCGCCGGAGCCGAGAAGGGCAAGCCGAGCTACGACCTCGAGGAGCTCGCGCGCGCCGCCGACGGCCACTGGATCGTGCTGACGGGCTGCCGCAAGGGAGCGGTCCGTCAAGCGCTCGCCGCCTCAGGAGTGGCCGCGGCCGAGCGGGAGGTCCGCGAGCTCGTCCGGCTCTTCGGTCCCGCCAACGTCCTCGTGGAGCTGTACGACCACGGGGATCCCCTCGCCTCGCGCGCCAACGACCAGCTGGCGGCGATCGCCGAGAAGCTCCGGCTGCGGACGGTCGCCACCGGGAACGTGCACTACGCCCGGCCGGAGGAGCGCCCCCTCCAGACGGCCCTCGCCGCGGTCAGAGCACGCCGGAGCCTCGACGAGATGGACGGCTGGCTCCCCGCAGCGGGCGGCGCCCACCTGCGCTCCGGCGCCGAGATGGCCGAGCGCTTCGGCCGCTACCCCGGCTCCGTGAAGAACACGGTGCGCGTCGCCGACGAGATCGCCTTCGAGCTCGGCCGAGTCCGGCCCCGGCTGCCGCGCCAGGAGGTCCCCGAGGGGCACACCTCGATGAGCTGGCTGCGCGCGCTCGTGCGCGAGGCCGTGCCGGCCAAGTACCCCCGCGCCGACGCCGACGTCCTCGCGCGCCTCGAGAAGGAGCTCGCGGTGATCGAGCAGAAGGACTTCCCGGGCTACTTCCTGATCGTCCACGACATCGTCCACTACGCCAAGCGGAACGGCATCCTCTGCCAGGGACGCGGCTCGGCCGCCAACTCGGCGGTCTGCTACGTCCTGGGCATCACGGCGGTCGACTCGATCTTCTACGACCTGCCGTTCGAGCGGTTCCTCTCCAGCATCCGCGACGAGGAGCCCGACATCGACGTCGACTTCGACTCGGAGCGACGCGAGGAGGTGATCCAGTACGTCTACCGGAAGTACGGACGTCTGAACGCGGCCCAGGTCGCCAACGTCATCACCTACCGGCCCAAGTTCGCCGTGCGCGACATGGCCAAGGCCCTCGGATACAGCGCCGGGCAGCAGGACGGCTGGTCGAAGCAGGTCGAGCGGTGGGGGTCCGTCACCGAGAGCACCGACCACGACATCCCCGAGGACGTGGTCGCCCTGACCACCCGGGTGCTGGGCACGCCCCGGCACCTGGGCATCCACTCCGGCGGCATGGTGCTGACAGACCGGCCCGTGGGCGAGGTCTGCCCGATCGAGCCCGCTCGGATGGAGGACCGCACCGTCCTGCAGTGGGACAAGGACGACTGCGCCTGGATGGGCCTGGTCAAGTTCGACCTCCTCGGGCTCGGGATGCTCGCCGCCCTGCAGTACACGTTCGACCTCGTCGCCGAGCACGTCGGCGAGAAGTGGGACCTCTCCACCCTCCCCCGGGAGGAGAAGGGCGTCTACGACCAGCTCTGCCGCGCCGATTCCATCGGGGTGTTCCAGGTCGAGAGCAGGGCGCAGATGGGCACCCTCCCCCGGCTGCAGCCTCGCCGCTTCTACGATCTGGTGATCGAGGTCGCGCTCATCCGCCCCGGCCCCATCCAGGGCGGTGCGGTCCACCCCTACATCCGCCGCAAGCTCGGCGAGGAGCCGGTGACGTACCAGCACCCCCTCCTCGTGACGCCGCTCAAGCGCACCCTCGGCGTGCCGCTCTTCCAGGAGCAGCTCATGCAGGTGGCCGTGGCCGTCGGCGACTGCAACGCGGAGGACGCCGACCTGCTGCGCCGGGCGATGGGGTCCAAGCGCGGGACCGAGAAGATCGAGACCCTCCGCGAGCGGCTCTACCAGGGGATGGCCCGCAACGGCATCACGGGCGAGGTCGCGGACGACATCTACCTCCGGATCCAGGCCTTCGCGAACTTCGGCTTCGCCGAGAGCCATGCGATCAGCTTCGCCCTGCTGGTCTACGCGAGCGCCTGGCTCCGCCTGCACTACCCCGCTGCGTTCACCGCCGCGCTGCTGCGGGCGCAGCCCATGGGCTTCTACGCCCCGCACACCCTGGTCGCCGATGCCCGGCGTCACGGAGTGGAGGTCGTCTCGCCCGACGTCAACCGCTCGCTGGCGCCTCCCGGGCTCGAGGCGAAGGAGGACACCCCCGCACGCCGGAGGGGCGGTGCCGCCTACGGGAGCGACGACTGCCTCCGCGCCGATCAGCCGCCCACGGGGCTGTTCGACCGCACCGAGCACTTCCACACGGACGACCACAGGCGCGACAGCGGCTTCGTGATCCGGCTCGGGCTGGCAGGGGTGAAGGGCATCGGCACCGCGCTCGCCGAGCACATCGTCGCCGAGCGCGAACGCGGCGGACCCTACGCGAGCATGGCCGACCTCTCGCGTCGGGTCGGCACGACCGCGGCTCAGCTGGAGGCCCTCGGCGCCGCGGGCGCCTTCGACTCGCTCGGTCTGCAGCGTCGGCAGGCGCTCTGGGAGGCCGGCACCGCCGCAGGCGACCGCGAGGAGTTCCTCGCCGGTTCCACGGTCGTCGTGCAGCCCCCGCTCCTGCCGATGCTCTCCCCTCAGGAGCGCGTGGTCTTCGACTTCTGGGCCACCGGCATCTCGCCCGACGACCATCCGCTGCGCCACCTCCGCGAGGGACTCGCTCGCCGCGGCGCCCGCTCCTCGGCCGATCTCCCCGCCATCCCCTCGGGGACCCGGATCGAGGTCGGCGGGGTCGTGATCCACCGCCAACGTCCCTCCACAGCCGGTGGAGTGACCTTCCTCAACCTCGAGGACGAGCACGGGATCCTCAACGTGATCTGCTCCGTCGGAGTATGGAACCGCTACCGCCGCGTGGCCCGCGAGGCACCCGCCCTGCTGGTCAGGGGGATCCTCGAGCGCTCCGACGAGGGGGTGACGAACCTCCTCGCCGACAGGTTCGAGACCCTCACGGTCGGCGCTCGCACCACCTCCCGCAACTTTCGATGACCCCTCAGCGGCACTGCCCGCTCGCCCCACGAGAAAGCGACACCATGACCACTCTCGACCACGCCGCTCCCGCTCCGCACCTCGATGCGCCGCTCCTGAACGACCGCGAGCTGCGCGAGCGCGTCTCCTCGCTGATCGGACCGGCCTACCGCCGGGCGCTGTGGCCGATCTTCCTCGACCGCGACGGCGTGCAGCTGCCGATCCTCTACCCGGTGGACGGACTCCCCGTGCACCCCGACGAGGAGAAGACCGAGCGGATCGTCGCCACCCTCGCCAAGGCCGTGGCGCACCAGGACGTGGGCTCGCTCGCCTTCGCCCTGGAACGTCCCGGGCGCGCCTTCCTCGGCGAGACCGATCGGGTCCTCGCCCGTCACCTGGCGGCGGCGTGCCACAAGCGGGCCATCCCCCTCCGCGCGCTCCTGCTCGTCCACGACGAGGGAGTGCGGGTCGTGACCGCGACGGAGTACGCCGCGGTCACGCTCTGAGCGCTCGGGCCCCAGGCGGCCGTTCAGGACATCGGCGGCCGGCCACCTGATCAGCCGGCCGCCACGGAGCTCAGGCGCTCAGGCGCTCAGGCGCTCAGCGTCACCAGCAGCGAGGAGGCGCCGAGATCCACCTCGGTGTCCCCGGGCTGCACCGCGTACTCCCCGACGCCGAGCAGCGTCTCCGCCACCTCCGGCAGGGCGATGCGGGCGGCGGACTCGCCGACGTTGATCGCCACGGTCACCCGACAGCGGCCGAGAGTCAGCCAGCGGGCCTCCTCGTCGAACTCCACGCGGAGCGACCCGAAGCGCGGGTCCGTCAGCTCGGGGTAGCGGCGGCGGATCGCCGCCAGCTCGCGGTACACCTCGAGGGTGCGGGCGTGACGCCCCTCCCCGACCTCGGACCAGTCGAGCCGCGAGCGCAGGAACGTCTCCGGGTCCTGCGGGTCGGGCACGACCTCCGGATCCCAGCCCATCTTCGCGAACTCCTCGATGCGGCCCTTCGCCGTCGCCTCGCCCAGATCCTTCTCCGGGTGCGAGGTGAAGAACTGCCACGGTGTCGACGCCGCCCACTCCTCGCCCATGAACAGCATGGGAGTGAAAGGGCCCAGCAGCGTCAGAGCCGCGGCGATCGCGAGGCGCCCCTCGTCGAGGGTCGCCGTCAGACGGTCGCCGACCGCCCGGTTGCCGATCTGGTCGTGGTTCTGGCTGCAGACCACCAGGCGCCAGGTCGGCATGTGCTCGGTGTCCACCGGACGGCCGTGGTGGCGGCCGCGGAAGGTCGAGAGGGTGCCGTCGTGGAAGAAGCCCCGCGTCAGCACCTTCGCGAGGGCGCCGAGCGGCGCGAAGTCCTCGTAGTAGCCCGTGGTCTCCCCGGTCAGCGCGACGTGGACCGCGTGGTGGAAGTCGTCGCTCCACTGCGCGTCGAGCCCGTAGCCGTGCGCCTCCCGCGGAGTGATCAGCGCCGGGTCGTTGAGGTCGGACTCGGCGATCAGCGTCAGAGGGCGCCCGACGTGGGCCGACAGCACGGCCACCTCGCTCGCCATCTCCTCGAGCACGTGCACGGCCCGCTCGTCCGAGAGGGCGTGGACCGCGTCCAGGCGCAGGGCGTCGACGTGGTAGTCGCGCAGCCACATCAGAGCGTTGTCGATGATGTACCCGCGGACGGTGTCCGAACCCTCGCCGTCCAGGTTGATCGAGCTGCCCCAGGTGTTGGCCTTCTCGTTCTTGAGGTACGGGCCGAACTCCGGCAGGTAGTTGCCGCTCGGGCCGAGGTGGTTGTAGACGACGTCCTGGACCACGCCGAGGCCGGCACGGTGGGCGGCGTCCACGAAGCGCTGGTACGCCTCGGGTCCGCCGTACGGCTCGTGCACGGCGTACCAGAGGACGCCGTCGTAGCCCCAGTTGTGCGTTCCGTTCACCGCGTTGACCGGCAGCAGCTCGATGAAGTCCACGCCGATCGAGCGCAGGTGCTCGAAGCGCTCCGCCGCCGCGTCCAGGGTGCCCTCGGGTGTGAACGTGCCGAGGTGCAGCTCGTAGATGACGGCGCCGGCGAGCTCGCGCCCGGTCCAGGCGGAGTCGCCCCACTCGTGCGCCGAGGGGTCGAACGTGCGCGAGAGCTCGTGCACGCCCTTCGGCTGGCGAAGCGAGCGGGGGTCCGGCAGCGGACCGCTGCCGTCCACCCGGTACCCGTAGTCGACCTCGCCGGTGGCCGGGGCCGACGCGGGCGCCCGCCACCATCCGTCGTCTCCGTGGCGGGTCATCGTCAGCGACGAGTCGTCACCGAGAAGGAGCTCGACCGTCGAGGCCTCGGGGGCCCAGACGTCGAACCGCTCGGGACCGGTCGTCGGGAGTGCGTAGCGGTAGGGAGTCGTGCTGATCACTGCTGTCTCCAGGAGGGGTCGTATCGGTCTGCGGTGCGGTGGCGGAACCGGTCAGGAGACCGGGGCGAGCAGTGCCACGGGGTAGTCGGCGAGGATCTCGGCGACCGGAGTCACTCCTCCCGCGAAGGTGCGGCCGGTGAGGATGTCCTCCATCGGGTGCCCGGGCAGGACCACGACCGTGCCGTTCCACCCGCCCGAAGCGGCGAGGCCCTCGGGGAGCCTGGTCGCGACGGTCAGCGCGCCGCCGCGGTCGAAAGCGATCGCGTGCTCGGCGGCGGGCCCGATCGCGGGGACGGCGGCGTAGCGGGTGAACAGCTCGGGGCGGTCGCGGCGGAGCCGGAGGGCGCGTGAGGTGACGAGGAGCTTCGCGGCTCCCTCGGCGTCGATCGCGGGCTTCCAGCCGCCGTCGATCCGCTCCAGCAGCGCTCGACGCTGCCCGAAGTCGACCTCGCGGCGGTTGTCCGGGTCGACGAGGGAGGTCTCCCAGAGCTCGCTGCCCTGGTAGACGTCCGGGATGCCCGGGGCGGTGATCTGCACGAGCTTCGCGGCGAGGCCGTTCGACCAGCCGGCGGCAGACACCCGCTCGACGGTCTGCTCGACCAGCCGGCGGACGGCGGGCTCGTCGTACGCCGCGTCGATCGCCGCGTGCATCCGCTTCTCGAACTGCTCGTCAGGAGCGGTCCAGTGCGTCGAGTCGTCGGCCTCGCGCGACGCCTTCTCGGCGTAGGCGTGCAGGCGCTCGCGGCTCGCGGGCCAGGTCCCCACGAGGGCCTCCCAGAGCAGGTGCTCGATCGGGCCGTCGCCGAAGCCGACGAGGTCGTGGAGCTCGCGGAGCGTCGCCGCCCACGCCTCCGGGTCCTCGGCCAGTGCGGTGATGCGGGCACGGGTGTCCTCGCCGCGCTTCGTGTCGTGGGTCGAGAGCGTGGTGAGCGAGGCGGGGAACGAGGCCTGGCGCACGGCCTGGCGGCGGTGGAACTCGACCAGGTCGATCGCGAACTCGTCCGGGTCCGCTCCGACCTCGTTCAGCGAGGTGAGGCGGCTGAAGCGGTAGAACGCCGTGTCCTCGACGCCCTTCGCCATCACCATGCCGGAGGTCTGCTGGAAGCGCACGGACACCGGAGTGCCGGTCTCGCCGAGCGCCGCGGCGACCTCGTCGATGGTCGCGCGGATCTCGGGACGGCGGCGCACGGCGTCGACGCGGGCGTGCTCGAGGTGCTCCGCTCCGTAGGGGAGGTAGCTGCGGTAGACCGGGTAGGTCGCCAGGAGCTCCGCCAGCGCGTCGTCCGCTCCCTCGATGCCGGGGATCAGGCGGGCCAGCCGCAGGACCTCGGAGCGGAGGATCCCGTCCGCGATGCCGCGCTTGGTGTCGTGGATGAGGTCGGCCCACTGCAGCGGGGCGCCCTTCCCCGTGAGCTCGGCGTCGAGGCCCTCCAGCACGGGGCGGGCGTCGGGGTCGACCAGGATGCGGTCGACGTCGGCCAGGGCGTCGTAGCCCGTGGTGCCGACGGTCGCCCAGTGCGGCGGGAGCTCCTCGTCGCCCTCGAGGATCTTCTCGACCCAGACCGGGGCGCCGCCGATCGCGCGGGCCAGGTCGTCGAGGTATCCGCCCGGGTCGGCCAGGCCGTCCGGGTGGTCGACGCGCAGGCCGTCAGCGAGCCCCTCGGTGAACCAGCGGACGATCTCGGCGTGCGAGGCGTCGAACACCTCGGGCCGCTCGACCGTGATGGCGGCGAGGGTGTTCACCGCGAAGAAGCGGCGGTAGTTCAGCTCGGCGTCGGCGCGGCGCCAGTTCACGAGCTCGTAGCTCTGGCGCTCGTGCACCGTGCGGCCGGAGTCGCCGGGCTCGGCGGTGCCGGGCGCGATCGGCAGGCGGTTCTCGTAGTAGTGCAGCTCGTCGCCGACGACCTCGAGCGCGTCGAGCTCGCTGTCGCTGTCGCCCTCGCTCGCACCGTCGCCGAGGATCGGCACGCGCAGCTTCCCGCCCCCCGCCTCCCAGTCGATGTCGAAGGCGGTGGCGTAGCGGGAGGACTTCCCGTTCCTCAGCAGGTCCCACCACCACGAGTTCTCGCTCGGGGTCGCGACGCCCATGTGGTTGGGGACGATGTCGATGAGGACGCCGAGGCCCTCCGCCCGCGCCGCGGCCGCGGCGTTCGCCAGGCCGGCCGCGCCACCGCGGTCGGGATCGACCTCGGTGTGGTCCACCACGTCGTAGCCGTGGTCCGAGCCGGGCTCGGCCTTCAGCAGCGGCGAGAAGTACAGCCAGTCCGCTCCGAGCGCGCGCACGTAGTCGGCGACCCGGGCGGCGTCGTCGAGGTCGAACGCCGACCGGATCTGGAGGCGGTAGGTGGAGGCGGGCAGACGCACGTCAGGCTCCTGTCGAGGGTGCGGTCGCGGAGTCGGTCGACTCGGCGTGGGGGCTGGTGGGTCCGGTCGAGGAGACGATCGGGATCGCCGAGGTGGCGGCCAGGGACGCGAGCGAGGCGGCGACCGAGTGGTCGACCTCGGGCTCGGGGGTGCTGTGCTCCTGGAGGATGACGAGCGACTTCGCCTGGACGGTGAGCATCGCCCCCGCCGGACGCGGGATCGAGTCCGCCTCGGCGCCGGCGGTGTCGACGAGGACGCTCCACTCGAGCGCGTACTCGTCGCTCGGGATCGCGAACTCGACGTCGACGTCGTCGGCGTTGAAGTACAGGAGGAAGCTGTCGTCGGTGACGGGGCGCCCGCGCTGGTCGCGCTCGCGGATCCCGTTGCCGTTGAGGTAGATACCCACCGATCGGCCGAGGCCGGAGTCCCAGTCGGACGGGGACATCTCGGTGCCGGCGGCGGTGAACCAGACGATGTCGGGCAGGGGCTCGCCGTCGCCGCGCAGCACGGGGCGGCCGTCGAAGAAGCGCATGCGTCGGAAGGTCGGGTGCTCGGCGCGCAGGCGGATGAGCGCCGCGGTGAACTCGAGCAGCGGCCGGTCGGCGTGGGCCCAGTCGATCCAGGTCAGCTCGCTGTCCTGGGCGTAGGTGTTGTTGTTGCCGTTCTGGGTCCGGCCCAGCTCGTCGCCGTGGAGGATCATCGGGACGCCCTGGGAGATCAGCATCGTCGCGAGGAAGTTCCGCTGCTGGCGCGCTCGGAGCGCGAGCACCCGCGGGTCGTCCGTGGGCCCCTCCACTCCGTGGTTCCAGGAGCGGTTGTGCGACTCCCCGTCGTTGCCGTCCTCGCCGTTGGCGTCGTTGTGCTTCTCGTTGTACGAGACCAGGTCCCGGAGGGTGAAGCCGTCGTGCGCCGTGACGAAGTTGATCGAGGCGACCGGGTAGCGGCCCGAGTGCGCGTAGAGGTCGGCCGAGCCGGTGAGGCGCGAGGCGAACTCCCCCAGCGTCGACGGCTCGCCGCGCCAGAAGTCGCGGACCGTGTCGCGGTACTTGCCGTTCCACTCCGTCCACTGGGGCGGGAAGTTTCCCACCTGGTAGCCGCCGGGCCCGACGTCCCACGGCTCGGCGATCAGCTTCACCTGCGAGACCACCGGGTCCTGCTGGACGAGCTCGAAGAAGGTGGAGAGCCGGTCGACGTCGTAGAACTCGCGTGCCAGCGCCGAGGCGAGGTCGAAGCGGAAGCCGTCGACGCGCATCTCCGTCACCCAGTAGCGCAGCGAGTCCATGATGAGCTGGAGCGAGTGCGGGTGGCGCACGTTCAGGGTGTTCCCGGTGCCGGTGTAGTCCATGTAGTAGCGCTTGTCGTCGTCGACGAGGCGGTAGTAGGCCTCGTTGTCGATGCCGCGGAACGACAGGGTGGGGCCGAGGTGGTTGCCCTCCGCCGTGTGGTTGTAGACCACGTCGAGGATGACCTCGATGCCGGCCGCGTGGAGCGCCTTCACCATGCTCTTGAACTCCTGGACCTGCTGGCCCTGGTCGCCCGTGGAGGAGTAGGTGTTCTGCGGTGCGAAGAAGCCGATCGTGTTGTAGCCCCAGTAGTTCGAGAGGCCCTTGTCCATCAGCGTGGAGTCGTTCACGAACTGGTGCACGGGCATGAGCTCGATCGCCGAGACGCCCAGGTGCTTGAGGTGGTCGATCACCGCGGGGTGGGCGACTCCGGCGTAGGTGCCGCGGAGCTCCTCCGGCACGTCGGGGTGCGTCTTGGTGAGCCCCTTCACGTGCGCCTCGTAGATCACGGTGCTGTCGTAGGAGGTGCGCGGGCGGCGGTCACCGGCCCAGTCGAAGAAGGGGTTGATGACGACGCCCATCATCATGTGCGGCGCCGAGTCCTCGTCGTTCGTCGAGTCCGGGTCGCCGAAGGTGTACGAGAAGAGGGACTGGTCCCAGTCGATCTCCCCCGAGATCGCCTTCGCGTAGGGGTCCAGCAGCAGCTTGTTCGGGTTGCAGCGGTGGCCGGCATCGGGGTCGTACGGTCCGTGGATGCGGAAGCCGTAGCGCTGGCCCGGCTGGACCTGCGGGAGGTAGCAGTGCCAGACGTAGGCGTCCGACTCCTGGATCTCGACGCGCGTCTCGGTGCCGTCCTCCTCGAAGAGGCACAGCTCGACGCGCTCGGCGATCTCGCTGAACAGGGCGAAGTTCGTGCCGCTTCCGTCGAACGTCGCGCCCAACGGGTAGGCGGTTCCGGGCCAGGTCTCCACGAGACTCCTCAGGGGATTGTTCTCGGGCAGTCCGGGAGACGCCGATGTGCGGTCTGCGGATGCCCGACGTCGGGGGTGATGGTCCGTCACTTCCGCGACGGACCGACTGCTCAGCTTAGCGAGCGTGTCTCGAGCATTCCCCTGACGGTCAGCGCTCATCGCGCGGTCCTCCTCCGGTGGTCACGACCGGCGGCCGGAACCGCCGTCCGGTTCGTCCTGCGGGCGCGTGAGCGGGCAGGTCGTTCCGGCGGGTCACGCTCGAACAGTACGGTCGCGCCCGGTCCGCCGGGGAGGGCTGGCGCCGCGCCGGGTGCATCGGCTAGAACGCGCCGGAGGGGCTGTCCGGCCCACGCGGAGGGGCCGGCCGGGCTGGGCGGGAGCAGCGATCGGCCCCGTCGTCAGGGCCACGTCGCCACGGACCGGGGCGCCGCACCGCGATCAGTGCGAGCCGAGCCTGCGCCGCAGGAGGTCGATCCGCGCCTGCAGCTGGGTCACGCTCGCCTGCGCCACCGCGGGTCCGCCGCAGAGCCGGCGCAGCTCGGTGTGCACCTGGCCGTGCGACTCGCCCGTCCCCCGTGCCCACAGGCCGACCAGGGAGTTGAGCAGGCTGCGCTGCTCCTTGAGCGTGCGGTAGAGCGGTGCCGGGATCTCGCTCACCGGCTCGGCCGGGGCCGCCGCCCCCGCGCGGCTGCCGGCGCGCTTGGCCTGCCGCTGCTGCCGGTGCTGGAGGAGCTCCCGCACCTGGTCGGGCTCGAGGAGCCCCGGCAGGCCGATGAAGTCGAGCTCCTCCTCGCTCTCGACCTCGACCTCCATCCCGAACTCGGCGCCCTCGTAGACGACGCGGTCGAAGGTGGCGGCCGAGCCGATCGACTCGAAGCGGCCCTCCTCCAGGAGATCGGAGGACGCCTTGTCGCTGCGCTCGGCGTCGGCCATCAGGTCGGCCTCGGGGTACTCCTCGTCGTCGGAGGTCCTGCGGTCGAGGGCGTGATCGCGCTGCAGCTCCATCGAGCCCGCCAGCGCGAGCAGGCCGGGCACGTTCGGGAGGAACACCGAGGCGGTCTCGCCGCGGCGCCGCGCGCGCACGAAGCGGCCGATCGCCTGGGCGAAGAACAGAGGAGTCGACGCCGATGTCGCGTAGACGCCGACGGCGAGCCTCGGCACGTCGACGCCCTCGGAGACCATGCGGACCGCGACCATCCAGCGACTGGTGTCCTTCGCGAACTCCTCGATCCGGTCGCTCGCCTCCTTCTCGTCGGAGAGCACGACGGTGACGGTCTCGCCGCTGATCTCGCGGAGCATCGCGGCGTAGGCGCGCGCGGTGTAGTGGTCGGTCGCGATGACCAGGCCGCCGGCGTCGGGCACGGCGCGCCGCACCTCGGTGAGGCGGGTGTTCGCGGCGCGGAGGACAGAGGGGATCCAGTCGCCCTTCGGGTCCAGCGCGGTCCGCCAGGCCTGCGAGGTGATGTCCTTGGTGTTGCCCTCGCCGAGCCGCGCCTCCATCTCGTCGCCGGCCTTCGACTTCCAGCACATCTGCCCGGCGTAGACCATGAACAGCACCGGCCGGACGACGCCGTCCGCGAGCGCGCGGCCGTAGCCGTAGGCGTAGTCGGTGAGCGAGGTGCGGATGCCCTCCTCGTCCGGCAGGTAGCTGACGAACGGGATCGCTGCCGTGTCCGAGCGGAACGGCGTCCCGGTCAGCGAGAGCCGGCGGACGGCGGGCTCGAAGGCCTCGCGCACCGCGTCGCCCCAGCTGAGCGCGTCGCCGGCGTGGTGCACCTCGTCGAGGATGACGAGGGTGCGCCCGGACAGGGTGAGCTCGCGGTGGAGCTCGGCGCGGACGGCGACCTGCGCGTAGGTGACGGCGACGCCGTGGTAGTGGCGGGCGTGGCGGCCCATGCGGTTGGTGAAGGTCGGGTCCAGGCGGATGCCGACGCGGTGCGCGGCCTCGGCCCACTGGCGCTTGAGGTGCTCCGTCGGCGCGACCACGGTGATCCGGTCGACCGTGCGGTTGTGCAGCAGCTCGGCGGCCAGCCGCAGCGCGAAGGTGGTCTTGCCCGCGCCCGGGGTCGCGGCGGCCAGGAAGTCGCGCGGCTCGTGCTGGAAGTAGGCCTCGAGCGCCTCCGCCTGCCAGGCGCGGAGCTTGTTCGCGGTACCCCACGGCGCCCTGCCCGGGAACGACGGGGACAGGTGCTCAGCGGCGGAGGTGCCGACCTGATGACCGAAGCTCGAGGGACTGTTCACGTGGACCGAATCTAGCCGACGCCTCCGACAGCGGCTCGGTCTCCGCGGCCCGCCGGGAGGCGCACGGCGTGTCGCGCCGTGCCACCGGCGGCCGGGTGCGGAGCATGATGGAGGGATGGTCGAGCAGCGTCATCCGTGGTCCCGCTACGTCGCCCTGGGCGACTCCTTCACCGAGGGGATCGGCGATCCCGAGCCCGGCAGCCCCGGCGGGCACCGCGGCTGGGCGGACCGCGTGGCGGAGGTCCTGGGCAGCCAGAACGAGGACTTCGCCTACGCCAACCTGGCGGTCCGCGGCCGCCTCCTGCAGCAGATCGTCGATGAGCAGGTCGAGCCCGCCCTGGAGCTGCGCCCCGACCTCATCACCATCTCCGCGGGCGGGAACGACGTCATCCGCCCGGGGACCGACCCCGACGACATCGCGTCCCGCTTCGAGTCGGGCCTCGCCCGGCTCCGCTCCGACGGGGCGACCGTCGTCCTCTTCACCGGAGTGGATGTGGGCTTCTCCCCCGTGTTCGGGCGGATCCGCGGGAAGGTCGCGATCTACAACGAGAACCTGCGGGCGCTGGCCAAGCGGTACGACTGCATCGTCGCCGACCAGTGGTCCCTCCAGGAGATCCAGGACGTGCGGATGTGGGCGCCGGACCGCCTGCACCTCAACCCGCACGGCCACCACGAGGTCGCGCGCATGGTCCTCGAGTCGCTGAACGTCGAGAACGACCTGCGCCCCCTCGCCCCGGAGCCGCTGCACGCCCGCACCTGGCGTGCCGCCCGCACGGAGGACATCCAGTGGGCGCGGGAGTACCTCGTGCCGTGGGTGCTGCGCCGAGTCCGCCACCAGTCCTCCGGCGACTTCATCACCGCCAAGCGGCCCTCCGCCGAGCGCTGGAGCACCGATCCCGGGGCCTCGGAGCCGGGCTCGGTCGTGCCGGGCAACGCGACGCCGGAGGAGGTCGCCGAGGACATCGCGACCGCCGGCGTGCGGATCGTCGGCGACCGGGCCGCGGATCCCCTGGCCTGATCCGCTCCCGGGAGGCGGCGGCTCGCCCCGCGCTCAGCCGAACAGCTCGGCCGGGTGGCCGAGGCGCCAGGCGAAGCCCGGGTCCTCGATCGACCCGTCGGCGACGAGGGGAAGCTCGTACGGGGTGCCGTTGACGTCGACGGTCGCGGTCCCCACGCGCTCGCCGTCGGCGACGGTCTCGAGCGGATCGAGGGCGACCGTGGTCGACGTCGAGACCGCACCCCACACCAGCACGGACCGCGCCTCCGCGGTCTCGGCCGTCGCCGTCTCCCCCCAGGCGCTCGTGAGGGTGCCGTAGTCCTGGCCCTCGACGGTCAGCGGGACGGTCCGGAAGCCCGCCTCGACGGTCGGCACGAGGGTCAGCACGTCCGCGGCGAGCTGCGGATGCGTGCGCGCGCCCACCACCACGCCGACCAGGGTGACCGGCCGGCCCTCGACGGTCGCGTCGAGCGAGAACAGCAGGCACGAGCCCGCCTCGTCGGTCGTCCCCGTCTTGATCCCGTCCACTCCCGAGCGGCCGAGGATCGAGTTGGTGTTGTCGACCTCGCCGACCCCCGGGATGACCGCGGTCGGCGTCGCGACGATCGGAGCGAGCACCGGGTCCGCGATCAGCAGCTCGCCCAGGCGCACCATCTCGGCCGTCGTGCTGACCGTCGCCGGCGAGAGCCCGCTGGTGTCGGCGAGGGAGGTCCGCTCGAGCCCCTGCCCGTCGAGCCAGCCGCGCGCCGCGGCGAGGAAGGCGTCCTCCGAGCCGTACGCCCAGATCGCGAGGGACTTCGCGTAGTTGTTCGCGGACGGGAGCATCATGGCGGTCAGCGCCTCCCGCTCGGTCAGCTGCAGACCCGCGGTGACCGGAGCGTTCGAGCCGTTCTCGGCCAGGGTGTCGTTGTAGTACTGCACGTCCGCGCTCGTGAAGGTGATGGTCTCCCCGTCCGTCCCCTCTGCGATCGGCTTCGCCGCGAGGACGACGAGAGCGGTGACGACCTTGGCGATGCTCCCCGTCGGCACGGTTCCGGTGGAGCCGTAGCGGGCGAGCAGCCCGTCCTCCTCCGTCCCGTCGATGCCCACGGCCGCCACGGCGCCGGAGCCGTAGGCCGGCCAGGCCGGAGCGGGCGCGTCGACGGTGCTCGAGACGGGGTCCACCGCGACGGCGCTCGCCGTCGGCAGCTCCGCGGTCGCCGCGTTGGTCGCGTAGGCACCGCCTCCACCGACCAGCACGGTCGCGGCGACGAGACCGGCGACGACCGCCCCGCGCCGTCGACGCGGTCGCGGCTCCGGCGCGGCGGGCTCCCCGAACAGGTCGAGGGCGTCGTCGGATCGGGTCGGGGAGGTCACCCCGTCATCGTACGGGCGGGCCTCTCACCCGTCCCGGACGCCGCCCCGTCGTCGGACGCGGCGGGTGACGCGCGGCACCGACCCCGATCCAGCGGCGGGAGCGTCAGCAGCAGGTCACCGCGGGGCCGCCGAGCGCCGGAGCCGGGCGGTCAGCGCCCGCGGGTCAGCGCCCACAGTGCGACGGCGCTCGCCGAGGCCACGTTGAGCGAGTCGACGCCGTGCAGCATCGGGATGGTGACGACGGTGTCCGATGCGTCCAGCGCCGCGCGGCTGAGGCCGTCCCCCTCGGCGCCCAGGACGATCGCGACGCGCTCGGGGCGAGCCGCCGCGTACTCGTCGAGCGGCACCGCGTCCGGAGCGAGCGCCAGCGCGGCGACCGAGAACCCGGCCTCCTCCAGAGCGCGGCGAGCCGGTGCCCACTCAGGGGTGCGCGTCCACGGCACCTGCAGGACCGTGCCCATGCTCACCCGGACGCTGCGACGGTACAGGGGGTCCGCGCAGCGCGGCGTCACGAGAACCGCGTCCGCGCCCATGCCGGCCGCGGCGCGGAAGACGGCGCCGACGTTGGTGTGGTCGACCAGGTCCTCCAGGATCACGACGAGGCGCGCGCCCTCCAGCAGCTCGGCCATCGGCCGCAGCGGCGGACGGTGCATCGAGGCGAGCGCTCCGCGGTGGAGGTGGAACCCGGTCAGCTCCTCGATCAGCGGATCCGGCGCCACGAAGACCGGCACCTCGGAATGACGCTCGAGCACCCCGGCCGCGTCCGGCAGCCGCTTCTCCTGCACCAGGACCGAGCGGGGACGGTGCCCGGCGTCGAGCGCCCGCTCGATCACCTTGGCCGACTCGGCGATGTACAGACCGCCCTCCGGCTCCAGCACCCGCCGCAGCGCCACGTCGGTGAGGCGGTGGTAGTCGGCGAGGAGCGGGTGGTCGAGGTCGGTGATGTGCACGATCGGCATCCCGGCAATCTAGGGCACGGCGCGGACTAAACTCGTCCAGGGGCCGCTCGAACGGCCCTCGAAGGAGGCGCGGATGGAGTCGAGTCCGACACCGGTCGCCGAGGGCCCCGAGGCGCTCGCGGTCGAGCAGGCCGTCGAACTCCTCAGCGGGCGCCGCATCGCCGCCGTCACCGGCGCGGGCATGAGCACCGACTCGGGCATCCCCGACTACCGCGGAGCCGGGGCACCGGTGCGCAGCCCGATGACCTACTCCCAGTTCGTCGCCGATCCCGACTACCGCCGCCGGTACTGGGCCGGCAGCCAGCTCGGCTGGCGCCGCTTCACCAGCACGCGCCCCAACGACGGCCACCGGGCCCTGGCCCGGCTCGAGGAGCGCGGCCTGCTCACGGGCGTCGTCACGCAGAACGTCGACGGCCTGCACGTCCGAGCCGGTTCGCGCCGCGTGGTGGATCTGCACGGCTCGGCGGACCGTGTGCGCTGCATGACCTGCGGCCAGTACTTCGCCCGCGACGCGGTGGCCGAGCGGATCGAGGCGCTCAACCCCTGGCTCGACGACCCCGACGTCTCCTCCCTCAACCCCGACGGCGACGCCGAGGTCCACGACGTCTCGGCGATGACCGTCCCCGAGTGCACGGTCTGCGGCGGGATCCTGAAGCCGGACATCGTCTTCTTCGGCGAGTTCATCCCGACCGAGCGGTTCGAGGAGGCGCGCGCCATCGTCGCGGGCGCCGACGCCCTGCTCGTCGCCGGCTCGTCGCTCGTGGTCAACTCCGGCATCCGCTTCCTCGAGATCGCCCGACGCGCCCGGATGCCGATCGTGATCGTCAACCGCGGCACCACCAAGGGCGACTCGCGGGCAAGCATCAAGATCGACGGCGGCACCAGCGAGGTGCTCCGCGAGCTCGCCGAGCGCCTGCCCGCGCGCCGCAAAGCCGCCCTCTGAGCTCCCGCCCGCTCCGCACCCGACCTCCCGAGAGGCCCCTGTGACCCAGCTCACCCTCGTCCGCCACGGCCAGACCGACTGGAACGCCGCCCGGCGCATCCAGGGCAGGAGCGACATCCCGCTCAACGCGACCGGGCGCGCCCAGGCGCGGGCGGCGGCGCGGCTGCTCGCCGACCGGCGCTTCGACGCGGTGGTCGCCAGTCCGCTGCAGCGCGCCTTCGACACCGGAGCGATCATCGCGCGCGGTCTCGGCCTCGACGAGCCGCTGGCGGTGCCGGGCCTGGCCGAGCGCGCCTACGGCGAGGCGGAGGGGATGACCGGTCCCGAGCTCGCCGAGCGCTTCCCCGGAGGCATCGAGCGCGCGCCGATCCCCGGCTGCGAGACCCGCGCCGAGGTCGTCGAGCGGGCGACCGCCGCGCTGCTCGAGGTGGCCGAGCGCTTCCCCGACGCGTCCGTCGTCGTCGCCACGCACGGTGCGGTCATCGGCAGCCTGATCCGCGCGCTCAGCAGCGAGGACCTCCCCGTGCACGGCGTCTCGGTCGGCAACGGCTCCCGGCACGACTTCGCGATCGTCGACGGGGCACTGCGCATCGTCGGCGTCGACGACTCCGGCGACGTGGTCGTGGCGGACGTCGACCTCGACGACGTGCTCAGCCCGGCCCCGGGAGCCTGACGGCCCGCCTCCCGGAGGCGGTCCGGTCGCCGGACCGCGTCAGCGCCGGCCGAGGTCGTGCAGGAGCCCGAAGAGCACCCGGGCGGAGTCGCGCCAGGAGAAGGCCGCGGCCCGCTCCCTCGCCCGGGCCGAGTGCGTCCGCCACACGGCGCCGTCCTCGAGCGACCGCACACCGTCCGCGATGCCCTTCGCGCTCGACGGGTCGACGTACACGGCGGCGTCCTGGGCGATCTCGCGGAAGATCGGGATGTCGCTCACCACGACCGGCGTCCCGAGCGCCATCGCCTCGACCAGCGGGATCCCGAAGCCCTCGTCCCTGCTCGCCGTCACGAGAGCGGTCGCCCGCGCGAGCACCGCGCGGTACTCCGCGTCCGGCGCCCCCTGGTGGAACACCAGCTTCGCGGTCGGCGCCAGGGCCCGGAGCGTCTCGACGGTCTCGTCGCTCGCCCGACTCATCAGGTGCAGCTCGTAGTCGGGCAGCAGCCGCATCGCGCGCGCGAGCGTCTCGACGTTCTTGTAGGGCATGAACGAGCCCATGTAGACGAGCGAGCGCGCGGCCGACCGGTCGGGCAGCGATCCCGCCAGAGCGGCGCTCGCCTCGTCGGGCTCGGTCGCCGCGTTCGGGACGACGACCACCGGCCGGGTGGTGAGGCGGTGGGAGCGGATCAGGTCGCGGGTCGTCTCCGAAACGGTGACGACCGCGTCGGCGCGCTGGAGGAGCCTCCGCTGCGGCCACCAGGCGAGGTGGTAGAGCCGCCAGAGCGCGCGCACGGGAGCGGCCAGGTCGCGCGGCGGAGTGCGGTGGCGGTAGTAGATGAGGTCGTGCACGGTCAGGACGAGCCGGTAGCGGCGGCCGAGCGAGCCCATGGTCTGCATCGGCGAGAAGACCACGTCGGGCCGCAGCCGGTTCACCAGCAGCGCGACGAACGGCTCGAACGGGCTGGTCGGCCCGGTCACGCGCTCCCACGGGAGCGACGGGAGCATCGCGAGCTGGCGGCGGTCGCTGATCAGCATGGTCACGTCGTGCAGCTTCGCGAGCTCGCGGACGAGCTCCGCGGTGTAGCGGCTGATCCCGTCGTGCCGCTCGAGCCGGGTGTACCGGCAGTCGACGACGATCCTCATCGGTCGATCCCCTCCTCGAGGGCCGTCCGCAGCACGGCGGCGGCCTCGTCCGGCGTCTCGTAGTGGATCAGGTGGCCGACTCCGTCGATGACGTGCAGGCGGGCGTGCGGCAGCCTCTCGAGCAGGCGGTACTGCGCCGGGAGCGGAGTGATGTCGTCCTGCGCCGCGGCGATCAGCTGGGTCGGCACGCCGATCCGGGAGGCGTACTCGCCGACGTCGTGCGAGACGGAGGCGCGGAACGCCTCGAGGACCGTGTCGCGGGAGGCGAAGGCGCTGAAGTAGCGGTCGTGCTGGTCGTGCACGAAGCGTCGCAGCGCCGGCTCCTTCGTCTTCACCATCGCCAGGCTCATCACCCGCACGATCAACGGGTCGCTGAGCAGGCGGCGTCCGAGGGGCCCCGGCAGGAGCGCGCCGAGCCGGTAGTAGAGGACGGCGAGCCTGGTCAGGACGCCGCGGGGACCCTGCAGGGCGGGCGCGCCGATCGGGTTGACCAGCACCAGGAGCGGAGCGGGCAGCCCGTCCGCGACGGCCGCGGCCGCGACGATCGAGCCGAAGGAGTGGCCGAGGACGGCCGCCTCACCGCGGAGCCCCAGCGCGTCGAGGAAGGAGCCGAGCCAGGAGGCGTAGCCGTCCACGTCGTGCGGCAGGCGCGTCATGGGGGTCGAGGCGCCGAAGCCGGGCAGGTCGGGAGCGACGACCCGCACGTCCGCTCCCCCGGCGAGCAGACGGGCGACGACGGGCTCGAGGCCGTGGTGCTCGCCGCGGAACCCGTGCACCAGCACGAGGACGCTCGAGGCGTCCGGAGCGCCGTAGGTCCAGTAGGCGGTGCGGGATCCGGCGACGTCCACCGCGGCCTCGCGGACGGGGACACGGCCGAGATCGGAGGCGTAGGGGGAGGGAGTGGTCATCGCGTTCCTTATCGTAGGGAAAGCCCGTCGAAGATCTGGCCGCAACGCCTTGCGTGGCCTCGATCCGAGCCGGGAGCATGATCACGCGCTCGCAACACGGCGCACCGCCCACCCGTCTCGCGAGACGGTCATCCGCTCAGGCAGCAGCAGAAGGAGCACCGTGAGCTTCACGTCGCCGATCCAACTCCCCGGACTCGCACTCGACCCCCAGTGGTACCGCCGGGCGGTGTTCTACGAGGTGATGATCCGGTCGTACTACGACTCCAACGGCGACGGCGCCGGCGACATCAACGGGCTCGCCTCCAAGCTCGACTACCTGCAGTGGCTCGGGATCGACGCCCTCTGGCTCCCGCCGTTCTACATGTCGCCTCTGCGCGACGGCGGCTACGACGTCTCCGACTTCAAGGCGATCCTCCCCGAGTTCGGCACGATGGAGGACTTCCGCGACCTCGTCCGGAAGGCCCACGAGCGCAACATGCGCATCGTGATGGACTTCCCGCTCAACCACACCAGCGACCAGCACGAGTGGTTCCAGCAGTCCCGGTCCGACCCCGAGGGCCCCTACGGCGACTTCTACGTCTGGAACGACACCGACGACAAGTGGCCGGACATCCGCATCATCTTCGTCGACACCGAGGACTCGAACTGGGCCTTCGACGCCGAGCGCCGCCAGTTCTACTTCCACCGCTTCTTCTCCCACCAGCCGGACCTCAACTTCGAGAACCCCGCCGTGCACGAGGCGATCCACGACGTGGTCAAGTTCTGGCTCGACCTCGGCGTCGACGGCATCCGGCTCGACGCGATCCCCTACCTCTACGAGTCCGACGAGGGCAACGGAGAGGGCGAGCCGCCCACCCACGAGTTCATCAAGAACCTCCGCACCATGGTCGACCGCGACTACCCCGGCCGCATCCTGATCGCCGAGGCGAACCAGTGGCCGCGAGAGGTCGCCGCGTTCTTCGGCACGGAGGAGGAGCCCGAGTGCCACATGGCGTTCGACTTCCCGGTCATGCCGCGCATCTTCTACTCCCTCCGCGCGCAGACGGCGAACGAGCTGAAGAAGGTGCTCTCCGAGACGTTCGACATCCCCAGCGGCGCCGCCTGGGGCGTGTTCCTCCGCAACCACGACGAGCTCACGCTCGAGATGGTGTCCGAGGAGTACCGCCAGGCCATGTACGGCTGGTACGCCTACGACCCGCGGATGCGCTCGAACATCGGCATCCGCCGCAGGCTCGCGCCGCTGCTGGACAACTCGCGTGCCGAGCTCGAGCTGATCAACGCCCTGCTCTTCTCCCTCGCCGGCAGCCCGTTCCTGTACTACGGCGACGAGATCGGCATGGGCGACAACATCTGGCTCAACGACCGCGACGCGTCGCGCACGCCGATGCAGTGGACGCCCGACCGCAACGCCGGCTTCTCGGCCGCCGACCCCGGCAAGCTCGTGCAGCCGATCGTCCAGTCGCTCGTCTACCACTACAACCAGGTCAACGTGGAGGCGCAGCTGGCGCAGTCCCGCTCCCTGCTGCACTGGATGCGGAACGTCCTGCACGTGCGCCGCGGCCACCCGGCGTTCGGCCTCGGGTCGATGCGCGTCCTCGAGACGGACCACGAGTCGGTGCTCGCCTTCGTGCGGGACTACGCCGGCTCGGGCTCCGAGATGGGCGACCAGCCCGAGGAGGTGCTCTGCGTCTTCAGCTTCAACCACAACCCGGTCTCGGTCACGATCACCGACCCGGAGAATCCCGGATCGACGCTGAGCGACCTGTTCGGCGGCGGCCGCTTCCCCGGATTCTCGGACGACGGCACGCTGACGATGACGCTCGGCACGCAGGGCTTCTTCTGGCTCCACGTCGCCAAGGCGCACGAGGCCCGCTGACCCGGCAGCACGCCGAGGGGCCTCCGGCCGATGTCGGAGGCCCCCTTTAGGCTGTCGGCGTGAGCACCACCGGAACGACCGAGACGCAGACCGAGCCGATGCTGTTCGACGACGCCGAGCAGGAGCTCGTCCCCTCCGAAGGGGCGCGGTGGTTCGACCTGCTGGCCGTGTTCGACCTCGAGACCACCGGCATCGACGTCCGCACGAGCCGCATCGTCACCGCGCACGTCGGCGTGATCGACGCGGCGGGCGAGCCGATCGAGGGCACGACCTGGCTCGCCGATCCCGGGGTCGAGATCCCGGCCGGCGCCTCCGCCGTCCACGGGATCAGCACCGAACACGCCCGCGCGCACGGCCGCCCCGCCGGCGAGGTCGTGGCCGAGATCTCCGAGGCGCTGCGCTCGCTCCTCGCCCGCGGCATCCCGGTCGTCGTCTACAACGCCCCCTACGACCTCTCACTTCTCGCCCACGAGGCGCGCCGCTGGGGCGTGCCCGTGCTGCTCGACCCGAGCCCCGTCGTCGATCCGCTCGTGATCGACAAGGCGGTGGACCGCTACCGCAAGGGCAAGCGCACCCTGACCCTCGCCGCCGAGCACTACGGCGTCGCCCTCACCGAGGCGCACGACGCGGGCGCGGACGCGATCGCGGCGGGCCGCGTCGCCCAGGCGCTGGGCCGCGCCTTCGCGGACGAGCTCGGAGTCGGCGCGGAGGCCCTGCACGCGCTCCAGGTCGACTGGTGCCGCACCCAGGCCGAGTCCTTCCAGGAGTACATGCGCCGCGTCCGCGACGAGTCCTTCGTCGCCGACGGGGGCTGGCCGGTCCGCCACTGACCCCTCAGGTCAGCGTGCGCCCCTCGCGCAGGAGCGCCACGTACTCCGCGATCCGCCGCTCCCGCGTCGCCGCCCGCTTCAGCTGCGAGAGGCGGAAGAGGAACGCGAAGCGCCTCTGCCCGCCGACGGTCGCGAAGAAGGCCAGCGCCTGCGGATCCGCGTCGAGCGCCCGCTGGAAGTCGTCCGGCACCTCCGCATCGCGCTGCCGGTAGGCCGCGTCCCAGCGCCCGTCGGCACGTGCCCGCTCGACCTCGGCCAGCCCGCCCGGCAGCATCCGACCCTCCGCCAGCAGCCGTGCGACATGATCGCGGTTGACCTTGGACCACGGGCTCGCGCGACGCCGCGGGGTGAAGGCCTGGAGCTTGAACTGCTCGTCGAAGGCTCCCGCCTGACCGTCGATCCAGCCGTGGCAGAGCGCGATGTCGAGCGCCTCGGCGTAGGTGATCCCCGGATCGACGGCGGCCTTCTTCCGCAGCTTCAGCCGGACTCCGTCCGGGTCGGGCTCGCCGCGGAGGTAGGCGTCCCACTCTTCAGGAGTCGTGAACGGCAGGATCGGCTTGTCGGCGAAGGACACCATGCCGGGACGCTACCGCGCCGGCTCCCCGACGGCCACGGCCCGCCCGTCGGCGCAAGCCCTCGCTCCGCGGACCGCGGCGCTGTGGGATCGGGTGAGCACGTGTTCCCCCTCCCCTCTCTCGCAAGGAGAAGTCATGCCCACGATCCGCACGGTCACCGTCCTCGGCAGCGGAGTGCTCGGCTCCCAGATCGCCTTCCAGTCGTCCTTCCACGGCTTCGCCGTCACCGTCTACGACCTCTCCGACGACGTCCTCGAGTCGGCGCGCGAGCGGCTCCGCGGTCTCGCGGGCGTCTACGAGTCGGTGCCTGGCGGCGTCGCCGGCGGACCGCAGGAGGCGCTCGACTCCCTCCGCCTCACCTCCGACCTCGCGGAGGCTGTCGCCGACGCCGACCTCGTGATCGAGGCCGTCCCCGAGGACCTGGGCCTGAAGCAGGAGCTGTACGGCCGCCTGGGTGCGCTCGCTCCCGAGCGCACGGTCTTCGCGACCAACTCGTCCACGCTGCTCCCCAGCGACCTGAAGGCCTCGACCGGCCGACCCGACCGGTTCCTCGCGCTGCACTACGCCAACCACGTCTGGGCGCAGAACACGGCCGAGATCATGGGGACGGCGGACACGGACCCCGCCGTGGTCGACGCCGTCGTGGAGTTCGCCGTCTCCAGCGGCCTCGAGCCCATCAGGCTGCAGAAGGAGAAGGCCGGCTACGTCCTGAACTCGCTGCTGGTGCCGCTCCTCAACGCCGCGTCGGGTCTGCTCATGGGCGGCTACGCCGACCACGAGACCATCGACAAGACCTGGAGGATCGGCACCGGCGCCCCTCTCGGACCCTTCCAGATCTTCGACGTCGTCGGTCTGCGGACCGCCTACAACATCGCCGCCGCGGCCCCGGACGAGGCCTCCCAGGCGTTCGCCGCCCACCTGAAGACGGAGTACCTCGATCGCGGCCGCCTCGGAACGGCCACCGGAGAGGGCTTCTACCGCTACTGAGGACCGCCCCGCGGGAACGACGAAGGGCCCCCGACCGTGCGGTCGAGGGCCCTTCGAGGAGTGCTACTTGCCGAAGTTCTTGTAGCGGCTGTTGAACTTCTCGACGCGGCCGGCCGAGTCCATGATGCGCTGCTTGCCCGTGTAGAACGGGTGCGAGGCGGAGGAGATCTCGACGTCGATGACGGGGTAGGTCACGCCGTCGAGCTCGATCGTCTTGCTGCTCTTCGCGGTCGAGCGGGTGAGGAAGGTCTCACCGGACGCGAGGTCGCGGAAGACGATCGCGGAGTACTCGGGGTGGATGTCGGTCTTCATGGTCGTGTCCTGTCGTCGATGGTCCTGAACCGCACCTGTCGTCGACGGGAACGGGTGGATGAGGGCGGGCGCACCGCGAACGGGCCCGAACCAGCTACCGAGAATACCAGACCGGCAGCGCGCGCAGAAGTCGCGCCGCGCCCGGACCCCGCAGCCGGGGTCAGCCGCGGGCGCGGGCCGAGAAGCGCCCGTTCTCGCGGGTGAGAGCGATGTCGAGCCCGAAGGTCTCGGCGAGCGTCGCCTCGGTCAGGGACTCGGCCAGCGGGCCCGCCGCCACCACCGCTCCGTCGCGGAGGAGCAGGGCGTGGGTGAAGCCGTCGGGGATCTCCTCGACGTGGTGGGTCACCATCACGATCGCGGGCGACGCCGGGTCCTTCGCGAAGCCGCCCAGCAGCTGGACGAGCTCCTCGCGGGCGCCGAGGTCGAGGCTCGCGGCCGGCTCGTCGAGCAGGAGCAGCTCGGGGTCGGTCATGATCGCGCGGGCGATCTGGACGCGCTTCTGCTCGCCGTCCGAGAGCGTCCCGAAGGTGCGCTCGGCGAGGTGCTCGAGCTTCCACTCGGACAGCACGCGGCGGGCGCGGCGCTCGTCGATCGCGTCGTAGCCCTCGTTCCAGCGGCCGGTGACGGCGTAGGCGGCGGTCATCACGACGTCGAGCACGCTCTCGCCGGCCGGGAGGCGGCGCGCCATTGCGGTCGAGGCGTAGCCGATGCGCGGGCGCAGCTCGAACACGTCGACCCGGCCGAGGGTCTCCTCGAGCAGGTGCGCGGCACCGGTCGAGGGGTAGTTCTGCGCGGCGGCGATCTGCAGGATCGAGGTCTTGCCCGCCCCGTTGGGGCCGAGGATCACCCAGCGCTCGTCCTCGGCCACGTCCCACGACACGTGGTCGAGGATCCGCTTGCCGTTCCGGACGAAGGACACATCGACGAACGAGACAACGCTGGGCATGGGAGCCATTCTAAAGGAGGCGGCCGGGAGGCTCAGACGAGCGAGTCGTAGATCGCCCGGGTGTCCCGCGCGATCTGCGTCCAGCTGAAGTGGCTCTGCGCGCGCTCGCGGCCCGCGGCGCCCATCCGCTTCGCCGTCTCCGGGTCGGCGACGACCTCGGCGAGGGCGGCGGCCAGGTCGGCGACGTAGCGCTCCGGGTCCACGGGGGTGCCGGTGCCGTCGGTGACCTGCTCGATCGGGACGAGACGGCCGGTCACGCCGTCGTCGACGACCTCCGGGATGCCGCCGGTCGCCGTCCCGACGACCGCCGCACCGCAGGCCATCGCCTCGAGGTTGACGATGCCGAGGGGCTCGTAGATCGAGGGGCAGACGAACGTGGTCGCGTTCGTCAGGACCGCGGAGAGCTGGTGGCGCGGCAGGTGCCGGTCGATCCAGACGACGCCGGTGCGCTCCTCCTGGAGGCTGCGGACGAGGGAGGTGACCTCGGCCATGATCTCGGGGGTGTCGGGGGCGCCCGCGCAGAGCACGAGCTGCACCTCGGGAGGCAGGGTCGCCGCGGCGCGGAGCAGGTAGGGCAGGCCCTTCTGCCGGGTGATGCGGCCGACGAAGACCACGGAGGGGCGCGAGGGGTCGATGCCCAGCTCGGCGAGGACGGCCTCGTCCTCGACCGGGTGCCAGGCGTCGAGGTCGATGCCGTTGTAGACCACGTGGACCTTCGCCGGGTCCAGGGCCGGGTAGGAGCGGAGGATGTCCTCGCGCATGCCGCCGGACACCGCGATCACGGCGTCGGCGTTCTCGTACGCCTCCCGCTCGATCCAGCTCGAGACGCGGTAGCCGCCGCCGAGCTGCTCGGCCTTCCACGGACGCAGCGGCTCGAGGCTGTGCGCCGAGACCACGTGCGGGATGCCGTGCAGGAGCTGGGCGAGACGCCCCGCGGCGTTGGCGTACCAGGTGTGGGAGTGGACCAGGTCGGCCCCCGCCGCGTCCTGCGCGATCTGCAGGTCGACCCCGAGGGTCTGCAGCGCGCCGTTCGCCTCGGCGAGCTCCGCGGGGACGGAGTACGCGAACGTGCCCTCCTCCTCGCGCGGCGCGCCGAAGCAGCGCACCACGACCTCCAGGTCGCTGCGCAGCGCCTTGGTGAGCTCGGCCACGTGGACACCGGCTCCCCCGTACACCTCGGGCGGGTATTCCTTGGTCAGCAGATCGACTCGCACCCCCGAACCGTAGTACAGGGCGCTCCCCCGGCGACAGCCGGGGTCCACGGGGAAGCCCGAGCCCCTACTGTGGTGCCATGCAGTCAAAGAAGATCTTCGGCATCGTCCTCGCCGGCGGCGAGGGAAAGCGCCTCATGCCCCTCACGGCGGACCGGGCCAAGCCCGCGGTGCCGTTCGGCGGGCAGTACCGGCTGATCGACTTCGCGCTGTCCAACCTGATCAACTCCGGTCTCACCCAGATCGTCGTGCTGACGCAGTACAAGTCGCACTCGCTCGACCGCCACGTCTCGCAGACCTGGCGCCTCTCCGGGCTCCTGAACTCCTACGTCGCCTCGGTCCCCGCGCAGCAGCGCCTGGGCAAGCGCTGGTTCAGCGGCTCGGCCGACGCGATCCTGCAGAGCCTCAACCTGATCCGCGACGAGAAGCCCGACATCGTCGTCGTGGTCGGCGCCGACCACGTCTACCGCATGGACTTCTCGCAGATGATCGACGCGCACATCACGTCCGGTGCGAAGGCGACCGTCGCGGCCATCCGCCAGCCGATCGAGCTCGCGGACCAGTTCGGCGTCATCCAGCTCGCCGGTGACGAGGCGGGCGACGGCATCGTCCCGACGATGATCTCCGAGTTCCTCGAGAAGCCCAAGGACGCCGTCGGCCTGGCCGACTCCCCGCACGAGGTCCTCGCCTCCATGGGCAACTACGTCTTCGACGCGGACGCCCTGATCGACGCGGTCATCCGCGACGGCGAGTCCTCCACGTCGGACCACGACATGGGCGGCGACATCATCCCGGACTTCGTCGCGCGCGGCGAGGCCGGCGTCTACGACCTCAAGCTCAACGACGTCCCCGGCTCGACCGACCGCGACCGCTACTACTGGCGGGACGTCGGCACCATCGACTCCTTCTTCGAGGCCCACCAGGACCTCATCTCGGCGCTGCCGGTCTTCAACCTCTACAACCAGCAGTGGCCGATCTTCTCGTCGCAGCTGAACTCCCCTCCGGCCAAGATCGTCCGCGACGGCAAGGGCAACATGGGATCGACGGTCGACTCGGTCGTCTCGCTCGGCACCGTGATCTCGGGCGCGCACATCGAGCGCAGCGTCGTCGGGCCCTGGACGGTCATCGAGTCGAACGCGACGGTCACCGACTCGGTGGTCTTCGACAAGGTCCGCATCGGCCCGGACGCGCTGGTCGTCCGCGCTATCCTCGACAAGGACGTCGTCGTCGAGCCCGGTGCTCGAGTCGGCGTGGACCACGACCGCGATCGCGAGCGCGGGTTCACCGTCACCGAGTCGGGCATCACCGTCGTCGGCAAGGGCGTCGTCGTCCACCCGTAGCACCCCCGCGGGTCGAGCTCTGCGCCCCGGCGCGCCCACCCGACCGATCGGACCGGCCCATGAGTGAGCGTCCTGCGACGCCTGCCCGCTTCCTCGTCGTCCTCGACGCGGACTCCACCCTCCTCCAGGACGAGGTGATCGAGCTCCTCGCGGTGCACGCCGGCTCCGAGGAGCGCGTCGCCGCCGTCACGGAGCGGGCGATGCGCGGCGAGCTCGACTTCGGCGAGAGCCTCCGCGAGCGGGTCGCCACTCTCGCCGGGGTCCCGGAGTCGGTGCTCCCCGGTGTGAGCTCGGGCGTCCGCGTCACGCCCGGCGCCGCCGAGCTCGTGGCCGGCGTCCACGCCGCCGGCGGCCGCGTCGGTGTGGTGTCCGGAGGGTTCCACGAGGTCCTCGACCCGGTCGCCGGTGCGCTCGGCCTCGACTTCGTCCGGGCCAACCGCCTCTGCTGCGGGGACGGCCTGCTGACCGGAGCGGTCGACGGGGCGGTCATCGACGCCGCGGCCAAGGCGGAGGCGCTCCGCGAGTGGGCGGCGGTCTCGGGCGTCCCGCCGCAGCGCACGATCGCCGTCGGCGACGGTGCGAATGACCTGGGGATGATGGCGGTCGCCTCCCTCGCGGTCGCCTTCAACGCCAAGCCCCTGGTGCGCGAGCGCGCCGACCTCGTCGTCGGCGGCCTCGACCTGTCGCAGCTGCTGCCTGTCCTCGGCCTCCGCGGCTGAGGCCCGCCTCCCCCGGCCTCAGGAAGGTCAGCGGCCCGCGATCGCGACGAGTCCGGCGCAGCCGAGCGCCAGCGCCCAGCTGACGAGCGAGCCCACCAGGAAGTACTCCGCCTTCTCGCCGCTGCCGCCGTCGCGGGAGATCTCGGGGAAGCGCACGATCCCCTTGGCCGCGAGCACGGCACCGGCGAGGCCGATCGCTCCGGCGAGCGTGAGGCCGGCGATCAGCAGCCGCTCCAGCGGTCCGATCGTGCGCCCGCCCTGGAGGTCCGGCAGGCGGGCGTCGGCCGGCTCCCGACGCGCGAACCGCTCGCTCCAGCGCGGACGCGGCGCGGGCTCGGCCTGCGGGAGCTCGCGGAACAGTGCCGCCCGCACGATCACGTTGCCGCTCTCCAGCAGGAAGAGCCCGGCTCCGACCGCCAGAGCGAGCTGCTCGATCGGAGGGAGCGTGCTCGCGACGATGGTCGGCGCGAGCGGCCCCGTCGGGATGCCGACGGCGCGGTCGACAGCGGTCAGCACCAGGACCGCCGCGACGAGGGCGACGGCCGGACGCAGACCCCCGGGCGGCCGCGCGTTCTCGACGGTCGTGGTCGTCAGCAGCCAGGCTCCGGCCAGGACGACGACGATCGCCGCACCGAGCGGCGGGGCTCCGGCGAGGAGCGCTGCGGTCACGGCTGCGGCGGCGAGCACGGGGATCGCGAGGAGGGCCCCACGGCGGCGGAGGTGCGTGCGCGCGAGGTCGCCGAGGCCGATCACGGCGAGCAGCAGCGCCGTCAGCACGTCTCCTCCAGCAGGCGCGCGCCGGCGAGGAGGGCGCCCGCTCCCGCGCGCCGCAGCGCCTGCGAGACGGCGGGCTGCGAGATCGACTCCTGCTCGCCCAGCTCCTTCTGCGACGCTCCGCGCAGGCTCCCCAGCACGAGTCGGCGATCGCGCGCGCTGAGCGCTCCGACCAGCGCGTCGCGGGAGAGGAGGTAGGCGTTGACGGCCGCCTCGCCGGAGTCCCCGTCGGCGTCCCCGGCGACGAACCATCCGCGGGCCGTGGGCACGGCACCGTCCTCGAGCGCATGGGCGCGATCGATGGCCTCGCGCGCGCGCCACCAGCCGGACCCGTCCTCGAGGTCCCCGGCGATCCCCGACCCGACCACCCGCACCTCGCCCAGGCCGATGCCCGCGCGGCAGTCGACGCCGGCCGGGAGCGAGAGGCGCGCCTGCAGCGTCGCCCGGAGCGCGGCGTGGACGGAGGGGTAGATCGCCTGGAACTCGTCGCCGACCGTCGGGTGCAGGGGCTGGATCGCCGGGACCGCGGCCTCCACCTCGGCGAAGCCCCGCTCGATCTCGCGCTGAGCACCCGCGCGGTCGACGAGGGAGCGGGAGGTCACCAGGTCCAGGAGCACGGCGACGACATCGGAGGAGGTCATCGCATAAGCCTAGAGCTTATATCCGTCGGATATAAGCCCAAGGCTTATCGGTCAGTGGCCCATCCCGAGGCCGCCGTCGACCGGGATCACGGCACCCGAGATGTACGCCGCCTCGTCGCCGGCCAGCCAGCGCGTGACCTTCGCGACCTCGGCAGCGGTGCCGTAGCGGGCGAGCGGGATGCTCTTCCGGTACTCCGCCTGCTGCTCCGGCGAGAGCTCCGCGGTCATGTCGGTCTCGATGAAGCCGGGAGCGACGACATTGGCGGTGATGTTGCGGGCGCCGAGCTCGCGGGTCAGCGAGCGGGCGAAGCCCACGAGGGCGGCCTTCGACGAGGAGTAGTTGATCTGGCCCGGCGACCCGTAGAGGCCGACCACGCTGGAGATGAGGACGACGCGGCCGAAGCGCTGCTTGAGCATCCCCTTCGATGCGCGCTTGACGACGCGGAACGCCCCGGTGAGGTTCGTGTCGACGACGGACGTGAAGTCCTCCTCCGTCATGCGCAGCAGCAGGGTGTCGCGGGTGATGCCCGCGTTCGCCACCAGGATCTCGACCGGGCCCAGCTCGGCCTCGACCTGCGTGAACGCGGCGTCGATGGAGGCGGCGTCGGTCACGTCCGCGACGACGGTGAGGGAGCCCTCCGGACCGGAGCCCGAGCGCGCGGTCACGGCGACCCGGTGACCGGCGGCCACGAACTCCTGGGCGATGGCGAAGCCGATCCCCCGGTTGCCCCCGGTGACGAGGACGGTGCGCGGCGTGGTCATGGTGTCCCTCCTGCCGGCGCTCGTGCGGCGCCGGGCGACCCGTACATCCTAGAGGCGCGTCGCGCAACAGATTCCGGGATGAGGCCCTCCCGGCCTGCACCCGCCCGCCGCGACGTAGGCTTGCAGAGCTGTGAAACCACGCGAGACACTCACCTCCCTACCGCCGTCGCCGAGCGCCGAGCGGCGCTCCCGCGCGATCAAGTACTCGATCGCCATGGGCATCAGGATGCTCTGCGTCATCTGCCTGCTCTTCGCCCACGGCTGGTGGCTGCTGTTCTTCGCCATCGGCGCCGTGGTCCTGCCCTACTTCGCCGTCGTGCTGGCCAACGTCGGCAGTGCGGGCGAGCGCGGCAACGTCGAGCGGCCGGGTGCGATCGTCCTCTCCCGGCCGGTCCCGCCGCCCCCCGCCCCCGACTCCGAGGCGCCGACCGGCCCCGAGGGCGGCGACCCGCGGGGAGACCGGCCGTGATCCCGCTCGGCCGGGTCCCCGACGCGCACGCCTGCTCCCGAGCGGGCTGCCCGCGGACGGCGACATTCGCGATCGAGTGGCGGAACCCGAGGATCCACGCGGAGGACCGTCGGAAGACCTGGCTGGCCTGCGGCGAGCACCGGGAGTTCCTGCGCGAGTTCCTCCTCGCCCGCGACTTCCCGCTCGAGGTGAAGCCGCTCTACACGGTCGATCGCGGAGCGGAACGATGAGCGGCGACGCGCCCCGTCCCTCCTGGCGCTTCGTCTTCTCGCGACGCTGGTTCGGCTACCTCGCTCTCGCGATCGTCTTCGCCGTCGCCTGCGTGCTGCTCTCGCGCTGGCAGGTCGCGCGGCTCGACCAGGCCGCCTCGACCAACCGGCTGGTCACGGCGAACTGGACCGCCGACCCGGTGGCGCTCGACGGGCTGCTCCCCGCCGACTCCACGTGGGACGACGCCCTCGAGTACCGCCCGGTCGAGATCACCGGCGTCTACGAGACGCAGGGGCAGACCCTCGTCCGCAACCGGCCCTACAACGGCAACCCCGGCTTCGAGGTCCTGACGCCGCTGCGGCTCGACGACGGCAGCGTGTTCGTCGTCGACCGCGGCTGGGTCCCCGTCGGCTCGACCCAGGACTCCCCCGACGCGATCCCCGCGCCGCCCGAGGGGGAGGTGACCGTCGTCGCCCGCCTGAAGCCCGCGGAGGGACGGATCGACGGACGCTCCGCACCGGCCGGACAGATCGCCACGATCCAGCTCGACGACCTGTCGGCGCAGCTGGACGAGCCCCTGCGGACCTCGGCGTACGGCCTGCTGGTCGCCGAGGCGCCGGCGCCGGTCGACGCTCCCCCGCTGGCCGCGATCAAGCCGGTCGCCGACGAGGGCCTGCACATCAGCTACGCCGTCCAGTGGGTGCTGTTCGCCGTCATGGGCTTCGGCGGGCTCGGCTGGGCGATCCGCCACGAGTACCGCATCCGCAACGCCGACGACCCCGAGGTCGTGGCGGCCGAGGAGCGGCGCGAGGAGCGCCGTCGACGCCGCGGCCGCAGCGACTCCGAGGTCGAGGACGAGCTGCTCGACGCCCGCTAGGCGAGCGTGATCAGGTCGAGGTAGTCGGCCGCCCAGTGGTCCTCGGTGCCCTCCGGCATGATCAGGACGCGCTCGGGGTTCAGCGCCTCGACGGCTCCCTCGTCGTGGCTGACCAGGACGACCGCGCCCTCGTAGTGCGCGAGCGCGTCGAGGATCTCCTCGCGGCTCGCGGGGTCGAGGTTGTTGGTGGGCTCGTCGAGCAGGAGCACGTTCGCGCCCGAGACCACGATCATCGCCAGGGCGAGACGGGTCTTCTCTCCGCCGGAGAGGACCCCGGCCGGCTTGTGCGAGTCGTCCCCGGTGAACAGGAACGAGCCGAGGACCCGGCGCGCCTCGGTCTCGGTGAGGTTCGGGCTGGAGGAGACCATGTTCTCGAGCACCGAGCGCTTGACGTCGATCGTCTCGTGCTCCTGCGCGTAGTAGCCGATCCGGAGGCCGTGCCCGGCCTCGATCACTCCGGTGTCGGGCTGGTCCACGCCGCCCAGGATGCGCAGGAGCGTCGTCTTGCCCGCTCCGTTGAGCCCCAGGATGACGACCTTGGAGCCGCGGTCGATCGCGAGGTCGACGGCGGTGAAGATCTCGAGCGAGCCGTAGCTCTTCGACAGGTTCTGAGCCTGCAGAGGGGTGCGACCGCAGGCGGACGGGGTCGGGAACCGGAGCTTCGCGACGCGGTCGACCGCGCGGACCTCCTCGAGCCCGCTGAGCATGCGCTCGGCACGCGCGACCATCTGGTGCGCCGCTGCGGCCTTCGAGGCCTTCGCGCCGAACTTCGCGGCCTGCAGCTGGAGGGCGCCGGCCTTTTTCTCGACGTTGACCCGCTCCTTCTTGCGGCGCTCCTCGTCGGCGGCGCGCTGGCGCTGGTAGTTCTTCCAGTTCATGTTGTAGACGTCGATGACCTGGCGGTTGGCGTCGAGGTAGAAGACGCGGTTCACGGTCTCGCCGACCAGGTCGATGTCGTGGCTGATCACGATGAAGCCGCCGCGGTAGTTCTTGAGGAACTCGCGGAGCCAGACGACGGAGTCGGCGTCGAGGTGGTTCGTCGGCTCGTCGAGGATCAGCGTGCTCGCGTCGGAGAAGAGGATGCGCGCGAGCTCGATGCGGCGCCGCTGGCCACCGGAGAGCGTCTTGAGCGGCTGGTCGAGGATCCGGTCGGGGAGGTTGAGGTTGCTCGCGATCGACGCGGCCTCCGCCTCAGCCGCGTATCCGCCCAGGGAGAGGAAGCGATCCGTGAGGTTGCCGTACTTCTTCATGCCGGCCTCGCTCACGGAGGTGTCGCTGCTCGACATCGCGACCGTCGCCTCCTGCATGCCGAGCACCAGCTGCCCCAGCCCGCGGGCGTCGAGGATGCGGGTGCGCGCGAGCTCCTCCGGGTCGCCGGAGCGCGGGTCCTGAGGGAGGTAGCCGATCTCGCCGCCGCGGTCGACCGTGCCCTTCGAGGCGATGAGGTCGCCCGCGAGGACCTTGGTCAGCGTCGTCTTCCCCGCCCCGTTGCGGCCGACGAGGCCGACCTTGTCGCCGTCGCCCACCCGGAAGGAGACGTTCTCCATCAGGAGTCGGGCGCCGACTCGGAGTTCGAGGTCGTGCACGCTGAGCACAGTGCTGTCCGTTCCCGCCAAGAAATGGCGTTCGGTTCGGGAGGAGTGGGGCAAGGGGCCGCGATGCGGCAGCCCCCTAGTATATTTCCTGAGCCGCGGGGCGGATCCACGTCCGCTCACCGCGGACGCGCTCGCTCCTCGCTCTCGGGCGACCAGGACTCTCGGAGATCACCCATGTCCCCTTCCTCTTCCGCCCTCCCGCGCCCGGTCCTCGCCGACCGGCTCGTCACTCGCTCCGTCGCGACCGACGCCCTGCTGGTGCTCGCGGGTGCGGGTCTCACCGCAGCGATGGCGCAGCTGTTCATCCCGATGTGGCCGGTCCCCTTCACGGGCCAGACCTTCGCGGTCCTTCTGGTCGGCACGACGCTCGGCGCACTCCGCGGCGCGCTGTCCATGCTCGTGTACGCGCTCGTCGGCGCTCTCGGCGCCCCGGTCTTCACCGAGGGCTCGCACGGCTGGGCGGTCCTCGCGGGTCCCACCGGCGGCTACATCGTCGGCTTCGTCCTCGCGTCGATCGTCACCGGGTGGCTCGCCCAGCGGCAGTGGGACCGTCGCGTCCTCGGCACGCTGGTGACCTTCCTCGCCGGCACCGCCACCATCTACCTCGTCGGCTTGCCCTGGCTGGCCGCCGCCCTCGCCTCGCTGGGGCTGCCAGCCGACCTCGGCTCCGTCCTCTCCGCGGGACTCGTGCCCTTCCTGGTCGGCGACGCGCTCAAGGCGCTGGTCGCTGCCGCGCTGCTCCCCACCACCTGGGCGATGCTCTCGCGACGCTCGCGCTGAGCGGTCGCACGGACGCCGAAGGGCCGGGAGGACGATTCCTCCCGGCCCTTCGGGCGTCCGGCAGAGGTCGAGCCGCCCGGTCCTCCTGCTCGACCTCGGTGGGCACCTCCACCGACTCGACCGGCGGGGACGACGACGGCCCCGGACTCCGGAGCCGTCCCGCCCGGCCGTTCCGACTCCACGACGGACTGCGACAGGCTGAAGACGACAGGAACGCCGGGGGGGCCGGGAGGACGACTCCTCCCGGCCCTTCGGCGTCGGTGTGCAGCGGCTAGATCGAGAAGCCGAGTGCGCGCATCATGTCGCGCCCGTCCTCGGTGATCCGGTCGGGACCCCACGGCGGCATCCAGACCCAGTTGATCCGGAACGCCTCGACGATGCCGTCGAGCGACTCGGCGGTCTGCTCCTCGAGCACGTCGGTCAGCGGGCAGCCCGCCGAGGTGAGGGTCATGTGGATGACGAGGGCGTCGTTCTCGTCGTCCCAGCCCAGGTCGTAGATGAGTCCCAGGTCGACCACGTTGACCCCGAGCTCGGGGTCCATGACGTCCTTGAGGGCTTCCTCGACCTGGTCGAAGAGCTTCGGCTCGAGAGTGGTGACCGCCATGATCAGACCGTCGCCGAGGTCAGGAAGCGGTCGTAGCCCTCGTCCTCGAGCCGGGTGGCGAGCTCCTTGCCGCCCTGCTCGGCGACGCGGCCGGCGACGAAGACGTGGACGAAGTCGGGCTGGATGTAGCGCAGGATCCGCGTGTAGTGCGTGATCAGCAGCACGCCGAGACCCGTGCTCTGGTGGGCGCGGTTGACTCCCTCCGACACGATCTTGAGCGCGTCGACGTCGAGGCCGGAGTCGGTCTCGTCGAGGACGGCGAACTGCGGGGCGAGCAGCTCGAGCTGGAGGATCTCGTTGCGCTTCTTCTCGCCGCCCGAGAAGCCCTCGTTGACGTTGCGCGCCGCGAAGGACGAGTCCATGCGGAGGTTCGCCATCGCCGACTTGACGTCCTTCGTCCACGTGCGGATCGCGGGCGCCTCTCCGGCGATCGCGGTCTTGGCGGTGCGGAGGAAGTTGGTGTTGGTCACACCGGGGATCTCGACCGGGTACTGCATGGCGAGGAAGAGGCCCGCGCGGGCGCGCTCGTCGACGGACATGTCGAGGACCTCGACGCCGTCGAGGGTGATCGAGCCGCCGTCGACGTGGTACTTGGGGTGTCCCGCGATCGTGTACGCGAGGGTGGACTTGCCGGACCCGTTGGGGCCCATGATCGCGTGGATCTCACCCTGGTTGATGGTGAGATCGACACCGCGGAGGATCTGCTTGGTCCCCTGCTCGGTCTCGACACTGACGTGGAGATCGCTGATCTGGAGAACGGACATTCAGACTTCCTTCGTGACGGTCGGGTCGATGTAGACGTCGCCGTCGATGATCTCGACGACGAAGACGGGGACCGGCTCGTAGGCCGGGAGGTTCAGCGGGGTGCCGGTGCGGAGGGAGAACTGGGAGCCGTGCGCCCAGCACTCGAGGCTGTCGCCCTCGACGAAGCCCTCGGAGAGCGAGATCTCGCCGTGGGTGCAGGTGTCGCCGATGGCGTGGATCTCGCCGGCGGAGTCCTGCACGACCGCGATCGCGACTCCGTCGACCTCGACCCGCATGGCCTGGTTGGGGATCAGCTCGGAGACCGAGCAGATCATCGCGGCGTTGCTCATGCGCTGACCGCCGCTCCGCGGGAGGAGCCGGTCTGGCCGGCGCTGCCGGCGAGCTCCGCCTCGATCGCGAGCTGCAGGCGGTCCTCGAGCTCGGCGACCTTGATCTGCTGCACGATCTCGCTGAGGAACCCGCGCACGACCAGGCGTCGCGCCTCGTCCTCGCGGATCCCGCGGGACTGCAGGTAGAAGAGCTGCTCGTCGTCGAAGCGGCCGGTCGCCGAGGCGTGCCCCGCTCCGGCGATGTCACCGGTCTCGATCTCGAGGTTCGGAATGGAGTCGGCGCGCGTGCCGTCCGAGAGGACCAGGTTGCGGTTCTGCTCGTAGCTGTCGGTGCCGGTGGCGCTGTTGCGGATCAGGACGTCGCCGATCCAGACGGTGCGCGCGCCCTCGCCCTGCAGCGCGCCCTTGTAGGTCACGCGGCTGCGGGTGTCGGGGGCGTCGTGGTCGACGTACACCTGCTGCTCGAGGTGCTGGCCGCCGTCGGCGAAGTACAGGCCGAAGAGCTCGCCGTCCGCTCCGCGCTCGACGAGGTGCGCCGAGGGGTTCACCCGGACGATGGAGCCGCCGAGGGTGACCACGATGTGCTTCACCTTCGCGTCGCGTCCGACCCGCACGAAGTGGTTGGCCAGGTGCCGGGCGTCATCCGCCCACTCCTGCACGGTGACGACGGTGAGCTGCGCGCCCTCGCCGACGAGGATCTCCACGTTCTCCGCGAGGGAGGCCTCCCCCTCGTTCTGCAGCACGACGACGGCGCGGGCGTAGGGCGCCGCCTCGATGATCGTGTGCGCGGCGCGGGGTGCGGAGCCGAGGCCCGAGCGGACGAGGGTGGCGACCTTCTCGTCCTCGCCCGTCACGCGGACGGCGAGGGCCTTCTCGAAGCTCGACCAGGCGTTCGCGGCGGCGCGGTCCTCGGGGAGGCCGGCGGTGCCGATCCGCTGGTCGTCGCGGCCGACCCACGAGACGTCCACACCGTCCACCGCCGCGTGCTCGAGGGGGGCGGGCGAGCCGTCGAGCGCGCCGTCGATCAGATCGCCGAGGCGGGCGACGGGCGTCAGCTTCCAGGCGATCTCGCGGCCGGTGACGGCCTCGAAGGCCTCGACGTCGGCCGACGCGAAGCGCTCGGAGCGCGTCTGCACGGGCGTGAACGCCCCGTCGGAGTGGGCGCTGATGCCCAGGCGCTCAGCGGCGGCCGCGCCGTCGATCTCGGGGGTCGCGGCGCTCGTGGGGACCGTCATCTGGCGGTGGTTCCTTTCGATGGGTGCGGGGCGCCCCGTCCGGGCGCCCCTTCGAGGGGGGAGGCGGGCGTCAACCGACGCTGCCCTCCATCCCCATCTCGATGAGCTTGTTCAGCTCGAGGGCGTACTCCATGGGCAGCTCGCGCGCGATCGGCTCGATGAAGCCGCGGACGATCATGGCCATCGCCTCGTCCTCCGGCAGGCCGCGCGACATCAGGTAGAAGAGCTGCTCCTCGCTGACCTTCGACACCGTCGCCTCGTGGCCGAGCTGCACGTCGTCGACACGGATGTCGATCGCCGGGTAGGTGTCGGAGCGCGAGATGGTGTCGACCAGGAGGGCGTCGCAGCGCACGGTGTTCGCCGAGTGGTGCGCGTTCGCGTCCACCCGGACCTCGCCTCGGTATCCGGCGCGACCGCCGCCGCGGGCGATCGACTTCGAGACGATCGACGACTGCGTGTACGGCGCCATGTGGACCATCTTCGCGCCGGCGTCCTGGTGCTGGCCGGGGCCCGCGAACGCGACGGAGAGGGTCTCGCCCTTGGCGTGCTCGCCGACCAGGAAAATCGACGGGTACTTCATCGTGACCTTGGAGCCGATGTTGCCGTCGATCCACTCCATCGTCGCGCCCTCGTGCGCGATCGCGCGCTTGGTGACGAGGTTGTAGACGTTGTTCGACCAGTTCTGGATCGTCGTGTAGCGCACGCGGGCGTTCTTCTTCACGATGATCTCGACCACGGCCGAGTGCAGCGAGTCCGACTTGTAGATCGGAGCCGTGCAGCCCTCGATGTAGTGGACGTAGCTGTCCTCGTCCGCGATGATCAGGGTCCGCTCGAACTGGCCCATGTTCTCGGTGTTGATCCGGAAGTAGGCCTGCAGCGGGATGTCCACGTGGACGCCCTTGGGGACGTACACGAAGGAGCCGCCGGACCAGACCGCGGTGTTCAGCGCCGCGAACTTGTTGTCGCCCGCGGGGATGACGGTGCCGAAGTACTCCTCGAAGATCTCGGGGTGCTCGCGCAGCGCCGTGTCGGTGTCCATGAAGATGACGCCCTGCTCCTCCAGGTCCTCGCGGATCTGGTGGTAGACGACCTCGGACTCGTACTGGGCCGCGACGCCGCCGACGAGGCGCTGGCGCTCCGCCTCCGGGATGCCGAGCTTCTCGTACGTGTTCTTGATGTCGTCCGGGAGGTCGTCCCAGGTCTGCGCCTGCTTCTCGGTGGAGCGGACGAAGTACTTGATGTTGTCGAAGTCGATGTCCGACAGGTCGGCGCCCCACGTCGGCATGGGCTTGCGCTCGAAGAGCTTCAGGGCCTTCATGCGGCGGTCGCGCATCCAGGCGGGCTCGTTCTTGAGCGCGGAGATGTCGGAGACGACCTCGGGCGAGATGCCGCGTCGCGCGGAGGCTCCGGCGGAGTCCGAGTCGGACCAGCCGAACTCGTAGACGCCCAGGCTCTCGAGCTCGGGGCGGTCGATCAGGATGTCTGACATGTGTACCTCGTTTCCTACCCACTGCTAACCGGTCGGGTCCCGGAGTCATTCCCCCGGGGGTGGCCCGCGGGTGCTCTCCGGCCGGTCGCGCGATCGATCTGATGCGCGGAGCGGATGATGTGCGTCCCTGGATTCCGGAGGTGTGCGTCGGCGCTCCATCGGGCCGTGTGCGGATCACGTGCGCAGGGTGCGTCGAACCGTGACCAGCTTCTCATTCTACCGGCGTCCGCCGTTCAGCGGAACCTCCGCACCTGGGTGTCGGCCGGGCGCCGGCGGCGCACCTCCACACGGGCATGGCCATACCGGTGTCGGTGGTCCGTGATTCGGTTCCGCCATGACGAACAACGCATCGACCCCGATCCCCGCCCGACTCGTGACCGCACTGGTGGGCGCCCGCCTGCCGGCCGGACCCGCACGGGCATTCGGCCCTCTCGCCCGCGCGATCGCGGCCGACCTCCCGCTGCGGGCGCTCCCCCGCGTGCTCCTGCGCCTCCGGCGGCACCTGCTCTCCGCCGAGCCGGAGCCCGCGGTCAGGCGGCGGGCTGGAGCTCCTGGGCGGCGTCCCGGCGCTGGGCGCGCACGGTGAACAGCCTCGGGTTCACGTCGAGCAGCACGCGGACCGCGCCGACCCAGATGAGCGCCGAGCCGAGGAGGTGCACCGCGACGAGCGTCTCGGGCAGCGCGGTGAGCGACTGCGCGACCCCGACCAGCGCCTGCAGCACGACGACCACGAGGAAGGCGATCACGCGCCGCCGGGCGAGCTCCGAGCCCGCCGCCCGCGACAGGCGCAGGAGCAGCGCGGCGCCCACGACGAGCACCGCCGTGCCGAGCACGCCGTGGACGACGGTCACGCTCTCCCAGTGGAACTGCATGCGGGGCACCTCCGCGGAGTCGCCGGCGTGCGGGCCGGTCCCCGTCACGAGGGTCCCCACGAGGATCACGAGGAGCGTCAGGCCGACGAGCCCGATGCTGAGCGCCCGCGTCGCGCGGTCGGGCTCGAAGGCCACGGACTGCGAGCGGTGGGCGCGGTGCCACGTCAGTGCGGTGGTGGTGAGGAGGGCGATGGCGAGAACGAAGTGCCCGGCCACGATGTACGGGTTGAGGCCCGAGTGCACGGTCGCGCCGCCCGCGAGGGCGTTCGCGACGACGAGCCAAAACTGCGACCAAGCGAGCCGGGTCATGGTGCGGTCGCGCGGCTTCTGCAGGCGCGCGGCCGTGATCGCCCAGCCCACCGCGACCACGAGGACGCCGGTGAACGCGCGGTTCGTGAACTCGATGAAGCCGTGGATCCCGAGCTCGGGGGTCGAGGTGAGCGAGCCCGGCTCGCACGCCGGCCAGGTGGGGCAGCCGAGGCCAGAGCCGGTCAGCCGGACGACGCCCCCGAAGAAGATGATCAGGATGCTCGCGACGAGCGCCGCGGTGGTCCCCCAGCGCAGTGCGCGCGGACCCAGGGTCACCCGCTCGGCGAGCAAGGAGAACGGCGTCACCATCAGAAGGGGAGCAGCGGGTCGATGCCGACGGCGAGGAAGAGCAGGGTGAGGTATCCGATGGACCCGTGGAACACCCGCATCGGCGAGACGTGCTCGTGGCGGATCGCGAGGCTGTAGAGGCGGTGCGTCTCGGCGATGAACCAGACTCCGCTGCCGAGCGCGACCACCGTGTAGAGCACCCCCATTCCGGCGACGGGGATCAGCAGGAGCGAGCAGGCGACGGTGGCCCAGGCGTAGAGGATGACCTGGAGCCCGACGATCGTGCGCCCGCGCACGACGGCCAGCATCGGCACGCCGGCGGCCTGGTAGTCGTCCCGGTACTTCATCGACAGCGGCCAGTAGTGCGGCGGCGTCCAGAGGAAGATGACGGAGAAGAGGATGACGGGGGCCCAGTCGAGCGAGCCGGTGACCGCCGCCCAGCCGATCAGCACAGGCATGCAGCCCGCGATGCCGCCCCACACGATGTTCTGCGGCGTCCGGCGCTTGAGGAAGAGCGTGTAGAACACGACGTAGATCAGGATCGCGGCGAGCGAGAGGCCCGCGGAGAGCCAGTTGGCCGTGAGGCCGAGCCAGACGATCGACAGGACGCCGATCGTGGTCGCGAAGACGAGCGCGGCCCGGTCCGAGATCTCCCCGGTCACGAGCGGCCGGTTCTTCGTCCGGTTCATGATCCGGTCGATGTCGCGGTCGAAGTAGCAGTTGAACGCGCCCGCGGACCCGGCGCTCAGAGCGCCGCCGATCAGGACGTTGAGGACCAGCAGCAGGTTCGGGATCCCGCCCTGCGCCAGGATCATCGTCGGAGCGGTCACCACGAGGAGCAGCTCGATCACGCGCGGCTTCGTCAGAGCGACGAAGGCCTTCACCTTGCGCGAGAGGGTCGTCGGCGACGCCCCGTCCCGCTCGACGGCGGTGGTCTCCACGACTGCGTCCATTGCTCCTCTAACGATTCGATGATCCCGAACGAGTGTAATGCGCCCGTCCGGGAGCCGGGCCCGGCGTGCACGCTTGTCCAATCGGACGCAGACATATGCGACCACGCAACCCCCGGTCGGCGGCGCACCCCCCTCCGTATACTCGGGACTGCTCGCCAGAGCGCCCGGCACGCACCCGAGCCCGCCCGACGATCGTCGGCACGGGGCCGAGAGGGCCGTCGCCGGAGCATCGTGTCGAAGTCGTCATGCGGCGTGCTCCACCATGCGAGAGGGCGGACGGTCCCCGTCTGCCCCACGTCTCGAGAAGGGTCAGTACCAAGTGTCAGAACTGCAATGGGAATCCATTGACGAGAAGGCAGTCGACACGGCGAGGGTTCTCGCCGCGGATGCGGTCGAGAAGGTCGGCAACGGCCATCCCGGAACCGCCATGAGCCTCGCGCCCGCCGCCTACCTCCTGTTCCAGAAGGTCATGCGCCGCGATCCGTCCGACGCGACCTGGATCGGCCGCGACCGGTTCATCCTGTCGGTCGGCCACTCCTCGCTGACGCAGTACGTCCAGTTCTACCTGGGCGGCTACGGACTCGAGCTCGACGACCTCAAGGCGCTGCGCACCTGGGGCTCGAAGACCCCGGGCCACCCGGAGTACGGCCACACCGACGGCGTCGAGATCACCACCGGACCGCTCGGCCAGGGCCTCGCCTCCGCCGTGGGCTTCGCCTACGCCTCGCGCTTCGAGCGCGACCTGTTCGACCCGGAGGCCGCCGCGGGCACCTCCCCGTTCGACCACTTCGTCTACGTGATCGCCGGCGACGGCGACCTGCAGGAGGGCGTCACCAGCGAGGCCTCCTCCCTGGCCGGCCACCAGAAGCTCGGCAACCTGGTCGTCATCTACGACTCCAACCAGATCTCGATCGAGGACGACACCAACATCGCCTTCACCGAGGACGTCAAGGCGCGCTACGAGGCCTACGACTGGCAGGTCCAGGTCGTCGACTGGAAGAAGACCGGCGAGTACCACGAGGACGTCGCCGAGCTGCACGCCGCGATCGAGGCCGCGAAGGGCGAGACCGACAAGCCGTCGCTCATCATCCTGCGCACCATCATCGGCTGGCCGTCGCCGAAGAAGCAGAACACCGGCAAGATCCACGGCTCCGCCCTGGGCGCCGACGAGCTCCGCGGACTCAAGGAGGTGCTCGGCTTCGACCCCGAGAAGACCTTCGACGTCGCCGACGAGGTCATCGAGCACACCCGCAAGGCCGTCGAGCGCGGCCAGGCCCAGCACGCCGAGTGGGACGAGCAGCTCGCCGCCTGGGCGTCCGCGAACCCCGAGAAGAAGGAGCTGCTCGACCGGGTCCTCTCGGGCGAGCTGCCCGAGGGCGTCCAGGAGGCGCTCCCCGTCTTCGAGCCCGGCAAGGAGGTCTCGACCCGCGCCGCGTCCGGCAAGGTCATCAACGCCCTCGCCGGCGTGATCCCCGAGCTGTGGGGCGGCTCCGCCGACCTCGCCGAGTCGAACAACACGACGATCGAGGGAGCCGGCTCCTTCGTCCCGACGGAGTTCTCGACCCACGAGTGGACCGGGAAGAAGGGCGGCCGCGTGCTGCACTTCGGCATCCGCGAGCACGCCATGGGCGCGATCCTCAACGGGATCGTCCTGCACGGCAACACCCGCCCCTTCGGCGGCACCTTCCTGATCTTCTCCGACTACATGCGCCCGGCGGTCCGTCTCGCCGCGCTCATGAAGGCGCCGGCCATCTACGTCTGGACCCACGACTCCGTGGCGCTCGGCGAGGACGGCCCGACGCATCAGCCGGTCGAGCAGCTGTCGACCCTCCGCGCGATCCCGGGCCTGGACGTCGTCCGCCCCGGCGACGCGAACGAGGTCGCCTACGCCTGGAAGACCATCCTCGAGCGCCGCGAGGGCCCCGCCGGCCTCGCGCTCACCCGTCAGAACATCCCGGTGTTCGAGCGCGGCGAGGGCGACGCGGAGGGCGAGACCTTCGCCTCCGCCGCGAACGTCGCCCGCGGTGCCTACATCCTGGCCGAGGCGCCGGGCGGCACCCCGGACGTGATCTTCATCGCGACCGGCTCCGAGGTCCAGATCGCCGTCGAGGCGCGCGCGGCCCTGAGGAGCGAGGGCGTCAACGCCCGCGTCGTCTCGGCTCCGTCCCTCGAGTGGTTCGAGGAGCAGGACGCCGAGTACCGCGAGAAGGTCCTGCCCTCCTCGGTGAAGGCGCGCGTCTCGATCGAGGCCGGCCTGAGCCTGGGCTGGCAGAAGTACGTCGGCGACGCCGGCCGCTCCGTCTCGATCGAGCACTTCGGCGCCTCGGCCGACTACAAGACCCTGTTCCGCGAGTTCGGGATCACCACCGAGGCGGCACTGTCCGCCGCCAAGGAGTCGCTCGCAGCCTCCTGACCCGAAGGCCGCGTCCACCACGGACGCGGCCTTCGCCGTCGGAGCAGCGGCTCCCCCTCACACCACGCACCACCTACGCAGAAGAAGAAGAGACATGACCGAGAACACCCCCACCGCAGAGCTCTCCGCCGCCGGCGTCAGCATCTGGCTCGACGACCTCTCCCGCTCGCGCATCTCCACCGGAGGGCTGCAGAAGCTCATCGAGGAGAAGAACGTCGTCGGAGTCACCACGAACCCCACGATCTTCGCCGCGGCTCTGACCAACGGCGAGTCCTACGACGCCCAGGTGCGCGAGCTCGCCTCCGCCGGCACCTCGGTGACCGACGCCGTCTTCGAGATCACCACCGACGACGTCGCCGCGGCGTCCGACATCTTCCGCCCGATCTACGACGCGACCAACGGCTACGACGGCCGCGTGTCGATCGAGGTCGAGCCCGGCCTGGCGCACGACGCCCAGGGCACCATCGAGCAGGCCAAGGCCCTCTGGGCCAAGGTCGACCGCCCCAACGCGATGATCAAGATCCCCGCGACCGTCGAGGGCCTCGAGGCCATCACGGAGGTCATCGGCTCCGGCATCTCGGTGAACGTCACCCTGATCTTCTCGCTCGCCCGCTACCGCGCCGTCATCAACGCGTACCTGGCCGGCCTCGAGAAGGCCAAGGACGCCGGCATCGACCTGTCGACCATCCACTCCGTCGCCTCGTTCTTCGTCTCGCGCGTCGACACCGAGATCGATAAGCGCCTCGAGGCCGTCGGCACCGACGAGGCCCGCGCCCTCAAGAGCAAGTCCGGCGTCGCCAACGCGCAGCTGGCCTACGAGGTCTTCGTCGAGGCGTTCGCCACCGAGCGCGCCCTGCTGCTCCAGGAGTCCGGCGCCAACCGCCAGCGCCCCCTCTGGGCCTCGACCGGCGTCAAGTCGACCGACCTCCCCGACACCCTCTACGTGACCGAGCTCGTCGCGGCCGGCGTGGTCAACACGATGCCCGAGAAGACCCTCGAGGCGACCTTCGACCACGGCGTCATCACCGGCGACACCGTCACGGGCTCGTACGCCGACGCGAACGCCGTCCTCGACGCCGTCGCGGCGCAGGGCGTCTCGTACGCCGACGTCACCGAGCTGCTCGAGAAGGAGGGCGTGGAGAAGTTCATCGTCTCCTGGAACGAGCTGCTCGACACCGTCACCGCGGCGCTCGAGGGCGCGAAGGCGCAGGCCTGATCATGGCCATCCAGATCCACGTCAGCGGAGACGCCGAGAAGGCCGTCGACCGCGTCGTCCCGGAGCTCGTCGCCGACGAGGTCGCGTCCGGCATCACCGCCCAGGTCCCCACCCTGTGGGGCGCCGCGGCGGAGGAGGAGGCGGCCAAGCGCCTCGGGTGGACCGAGTCGACCACCGTCTCCCGCCCCCTGATCCCCCAGATCCTCGCTCTGCGCGAGGAGTTCCAGGCCAAGGGCGTCGACCACATCGTCCTCGGCGGCATGGGCGGCTCCTCGCTCGCGCCCGAGGTCATCACCCGCACCGCCGGCGTCGAGCTCACCGTGCTCGACTCGACGGCGCCCGGCCAGGTGCTCGCGGCCCTGAACGATCGGCTCGCGTCGACCGCGGTCGTCATCTCCTCGAAGTCCGGCTCGACCGTCGAGACCGCGAGCCAGAAGAAGGCCTACGAGAGGGCGTTCACGGAGGCGGGCATCGATCCGCTCGACCGCATCGTCATCGTGACCGACCCGGGCTCGCCCCTGGACACCTCCTCCCGCGAGGCCGGCTACCGCGTGTTCAACGCCGACCCGAACATCGGCGGGCGCTTCTCGGCGCTCTCCGCGTTCGGCCTCGTGCCGTCCGGGCTCGCCGGCGCCGACATCGAGGCCCTCCTCGACGAGGCGGCCGAGGCCTCCCTCGGGCTCGCCGTGGACTCCCCCGAGAACCCGGGCCTGATCCTCGGAGCGGCGATCGCCGCGACCAGCCCGCGCCGCGACAAGCTCGCGATCGTCGCCGACGGGACCGACATCGTCGGCTTCGCCGACTGGGCGGAGCAGCTCATCGCCGAGTCCACCGGCAAGGACGGCACGGGCATCCTCCCCGTCGTCCTCGGCACGCTGGCCCCCGAGCTCTCGGAGGACCTGCCCGACGTGCAGGTCGTCCGCCTGGTCGAGGACGCCACGGCGCTGCACCTGTTCCCGCGCGACCGCCACGAGGGCGAGATCCTCCTCTCCGGCTCGCTCGGCGCTCAGATGCTGACGTGGGAGTACGCCGTCGCCGTCGCGGGTCGCCTCCTGGGCATCAACCCGTTCGACCAGCCCGACGTCGAGTCGGCGAAGGTCGCGACCCGGGCCCTGCTCGAGAAGCGCCCCGAGCCCGAGGCGCCCGCGTTCAGCGACGCGGGCATCGAGGTCACCGGCAGCAGCAGCGTCACCGAGGGCGTCTCGACCGTCGCCGCCGCTGTCGACCGCCTCCTCGCGCAGCTGGGCGACGGCGGCTACGTCTCGATCCAGGCGTACGTCGACCGCCTCGCACTCCCGCAGCTCGAGGGCGTGCGCGACCTCCTCGCCGCGCAGGCTCAGCGCCCCGTCACCTTCGGGTGGGGCCCGCGCTTCCTGCACTCGACCGGGCAGTACCACAAGGGCGGGGCGCCGACCGGCGTGTTCCTCCAGATCACCGAGCGCTCCGACGTGGACCTCGAGATCCCGGACAGCCCGTTCACCTTCGGCCAGCTCATCCTGGCGCAGGCCGCCGGCGACGCGAGCGTGCTCGCCGAGCACGGCCGGCCGGTGCTGACCCTCACGCTGACCGACCCCGAGGCCGACCTCGAGGCGCTCTTCGAGGCCCTCAACACCTGATCCGACGGGCACGCCGCCGCTGCGCTCTCGAGCGCGCGGCGGCGTGCCCGCGGTCGTCCCGCGACCACTTCCCGGGGCAGCAGCCGGGCCCGCCCGCTCCTCCCCCTCCCTCACCGATAGCAGTGCGCCGGTCCCACCGGCACACAGAAGGACACTGCACATGTCTGTGGACATCACCCCCGAGTTCAACCCGCTGAGGTTGAGCTTCGACCGCCGGTTGAACCGGATCGCCGGGCCCAGCGGCCTCGTCATCTTCGGCGTGACCGGCGACCTCTCCCGCAAGAAGCTCATGCCCGCGGTCTACGATCTCGCCAACCGCGGCCTCCTGCCTCCCGGCTTCGCCCTCGTCGGATTCGCCCGGCGCGACTGGGACGACCAGGACTTCGAGCAGGTCGTCCACGACTCCGTGAAGAAGCACGCCCGCACCGAGTTCCACGAGGAGGTCTGGGCGCAGCTCGCGCAGGGCATCCGGTTCGTGCAGGGCGAGTTCGACGACCCCGAGGCGTTCGCCCGCCTGAAGACGACCGTCGACGACCTCGACCGCGAGCGCGGCACGAACGGCAACTTCGCCTTCTATCTCTCGATCCCCCCGAAGTCCTTCCCGCAGGTCACCGAGCAGCTGCGCAGCTCCGGCCTCGCCGAGCAGAAGGACGGCCAGTGGCGCCGCGTCGTCATCGAGAAGCCGTTCGGCAGCGACCTGAAGACGGCTCGCGAGCTGAACGACGTCGTCGAGTCGGTCTTCCCGCCCGACTCCGTCTTCCGGATCGACCACTACCTCGGCAAGGAGACGGTCCAGAACATCCTGGCCCTCCGCTTCGCCAACATGATGTACGAGCCGCTCTGGAACTCGAACTACGTCGACCACGTGCAGATCACCATGGCCGAGGACATCGGCGTGGGCGGGCGCGCGGGCTACTACGACGGCATCGGAGCGGCGCGCGACGTCATCCAGAACCACCTGCTGCAGCTGCTCGCCCTGACCGCCATGGAGGAGCCGATCTCGTTCGACGCGGCCGACCTCCGTGCGGAGAAGGAGAAGGTCCTCGCGGCCGTCCGCCTCCCCGCCGACCTCTCCACTTCTACCGCCCGCGGGCAGTACGCCGGCGGCTGGCAGGGCGGCGAGAAGGTGCTCGGCTTCCTCGAGGAGGACGGCATGAGCCCCACCTCGACCACCGAGACCTACGCCGCCATGCGCCTGGACATCGGCACCCGACGCTGGGCCGGCGTGCCGTTCTACCTGCGGGCCGGCAAGCGCCTCGGCCGCCGCGTCACCGAGATCGCGGTCGTGTTCAAGCGGGCACCGAAGCAGCTCTTCGCCGAGAGCCAGACCACGTCGCTGGGCCAGAACGCGCTCGTCATCCGGGTCCAGCCCGACGAGGGCGTCACCATGCGCTTCGGCTCGAAGGTGCCCGGCGCCGGCATGCAGGTGCGCGACGTGACGATGGACTTCGGCTACGGCCACGCGTTCACCGAGGCGAGTCCCGAGGCCTACGAGCGCCTCATCCTCGACGTCCTCCTGGGCGAGCCGCCGCTCTTCCCCCGGCACGAGGAGGTCGAGCTGTCCTGGAAGATCCTCGACCCGATCGAGGAGTTCTGGGCCACGCAGGGCCAGCCCGAGCAGTACCGCCCCGGAACATGGGGCCCCGATTCCGCCGACGAGCTCCTCGCCCGCGACGGCCGCACCTGGAGGCGTCCATGATCGTCGATCTGCCCGACACCACGACGAGCGAGGTCTCGAAGACCCTCGTCAAGATCCGCGAGGAGGGCGGCGCCGTCGCCCTCGGCCGCGTCCTCACCCTCATCATCGCGACCTCCCGGGGTCACGAGGAGGAGGCCATCGAAGCCGCGAACGACGCGTCCCGCGAGCACCCGATGCGCGTCATCGTGGTCTCGAAGGACGACGGCACCACCACGGTCCCGGTCGACGCGACGGCGCGGGTCGACGCGCAGATCCGGGTCGGAGGCGACGCCGGCGCGAGCGAGGTCGTCGTGCTCCGTCCCTACGGGGACGCGGCCGAGGACGAGGAGAGCCTGGTCACGGGCCTCCTCCTCCCCGACGCCCCCGTCGTGGCCTGGTGGCCGAACAGCGCTCCGGACAACGCCTCCGCGTCCCCGATCGGCCGGATCGCCACCCGGCGGATCACCGACGCGTCGGCCCAGTCGAACCCGGCGGAGGCGCTGCACCACCTCGCCTCCACCTACGCCCCCGGCGACACCGACTTCGCCTGGACCCGCCTCACCCTCTGGCGCGCGCAGCTCGCCGCCGTGCTCGACCAGCCGCCCTACGAGCCGATCACGGCCGTCGAGGTCTCGGGCGCGCCCGACTCGCCCTCGACGATCCTGCTCGCCGCCTGGCTGCAGCTCGAGCTCGACATCCCCGTCGACCACGAGCTCACGATCAGCGCCACCGGGTCCAGCGGGATCCACGGCGTGCGGCTCATCCGCGACTCCGGAGTGATCGAGCTCGAGCGCTCGGTGCCCAACGTCGCGACGCTCACGCAGCCCGATCAGCCGGTCCACGACATCTCGCTCCCCCGCCGCAGCCTCCGGGACTGCCTGGCGGAGGAGCTGCGCCGGCTCGACCCGGATGACCTGTACGGTGAAGTGATCTCGCGCGGGGTCGACATGCTCACTGAGAAGGCCGAGGCCCGCAGCGCCTCCTGAGGTGTGGGCGCCCGTCCAGGGCGCCCGCACCTCAGAGCTTCCCGACACGGAGCCGAACCCCGCCGATCGGCACCCGAACCCGAAGGAGTCCCCTGAGATGACCACCGAACGCCGCGTGCTGGTCCACCGCGACAAGCAGACCCTCGCCGGCTCGGTCGCCGCCCGGTTCCTCACCAAGACGATCGACGTCCTCGACGACTTGGGTTCGGCGAACGTCGTGCTCACCGGAGGGACGATGGGAGCCGCCACGCTCAAGGAGATCGGCTCCTCCTCCGCCGCCGGCAACGTGGACTGGTCGCGCGTGCACTTCTGGTGGGGCGACGAGCGCTGGGTGCCCCGCGGCCACGAGGACCGCAACGACGTCCAGGCCGGGGACCTCTTCAGCGTCCTCGATGTGCCGGCGGCGAACGTGCACTCCTACCCGGCCTCGGACGAGGGCCTGGACCTCGACGGCGCCGCCGCTGCCTACGACGCGGAGCTGCGCGAGCACGCCTCCGAGGGGCGCGACTACCCGCGCTTCGACATCACCTTCCTCGGCGTCGGGCCGGACGGGCACATCGCGTCGCTGTTCCCCGAGCGCTCCGCGATCCGCTCCACGACGCCCGGCGTCCTCGCCGTCCGCAACTCTCCGAAGCCGCCGCCCGAGCGCCTCACCCTCACGCTGCCGCTGATCAACCAGTCGGACCGCATCTGGATGGTGCTCGCCGGCGCCGACAAGGCCTCAGCCCTGGGCCTCGCGCTCGCGGGTGCCAGCACGAACGAGGTGCCCGCGTCAGGCGCGTTCGGTCGCAAGCGCACGGTGTTCTTCGTCGACCAGGAGGCAGCGGCTGAGGTCCCCGAGTCGCTCATCGCTCCGAGCTACTGAGCCCGGTCCGGAAACGACGGAAGGCCCGTCCCCCGAGGGGGCGGGCCTTCCGTCGTTCGTCGTCCGGTGAGGATCAGGACGGGGTCGCGGTGCCTCGTCGGGCGCGCAACTGCTGCAGCGCCTCCTCGAGGAGCTGAGCCGCCTCGGCCTCGGTGCGGCGCTCCTTCACGTAGGCGAGGTGCGTCTTGTAGGGCTCGGTCTTCGCGACCTGCGGCGGGTTCGCCCGGTCGCGGCCCGCGGGGAGACCGGACTGCGGCGAGTCGATCACCTCGGGGATCTCGTCCTCGGGGAGGGCCGCCGAGAAGTGGCGCACCGTCTCGTTGCCGAGAGCGTCCCAGTAGGAGACCGCGACGCGCTCCGCGTGGAAGCCCCGGTCCTGCTCGCCCATGGGTCCTGCGCCGACGCGCGAACCGCGGATTGCACTGCCGCCTGATGCCATTGCGAGTACCCCTATGCTCCGGTGGTGAACTTGGTGATGAGTCCGAGCACCACGATGCAGGCCAGCCAGACGACGCCCAGGATCACGGTGATGCGGTTGAGGTTGCGCTCGGCGACGCCCGACGCGCCGAGGTTGGAGGTGACTCCGCCCCCGAACATGTCGGACAGTCCGCCGCCGCGCCCCTTGTGGAGCAGGATCAGCATGGTGAGCAGGAGGCTCGTGATGCCCAGGATGACCTGGAGCACGACCTGGAGGATGTCCACGCGGTACCTTTCGAAGTTCTGGCGCGTTGCGCGCCCCGACGAGTATAACGGCGCCTGCGAATCCGCGAGGAATGCGTCGTCCCGTGTTCGGGGCGATGTATACGAGTGTCCGTCGAGGGGCGGAGCGGGTGGCCTCGTCGCGGTGCCCTCGACAACCTCTTCAGTCGCCGGACCGCGAGCCTGTGATCCACGTACCAGCGGATCGATCGAGCCGAACGCGCCACGCTCTCGGACGACACCCCGCGACGAGCCGACAGCCCCGGACCGGCCAACGCGCGAAGCCGGTGTGGGATCTCCGAGGCGAACCGGCGATCCGCGTCCCAGCGGATCTCCGTAGCCGAACGCATCCCGCTCTCGGAACCGCGCCCCGTCGCGAAGCCGACCGCGCCACGCCGCGCGGGGAGCGGCGTGGACGAAGCGAGGCGAACCGGCGATCCGCGTCCCAGCGGATCTCCGTAGCCGAACGCATCCCGCTCTCGGAACCGCGCCCCGTCGCGAAGCCGACCGCGCCAAGCCGCGCGGGGAGCGGCGTGGACGACGAGAGGGCGGGCCCGATGGGCCCGCCCTCTCGTCGCAGCAGCTCAGACCCCGACGTGGTTCCGGAATCGCGCGATCGCCGCGAACTCGTCGACCTGGAGGCTGGCGCCTCCGACGAGTGCTCCGTCGACGTCGGGCTCGCGCATGAAGCCGGCGATGTTTCCGGACTTCACGGAGCCGCCGTAGAGGATGCGGGTCTTCGCGGCGGTGTCGGCGCCGAGGACGTCGGCGACGACTCCGCGGAGCGCCTTGCAGACCTGCTGGGCCTGCTCGGGCGTCGCGGCCTGTCCGGAGCCGATGGCCCAGACCGGCTCGTAGGCGACGACGAGGTCGGCGTCCGCGGGGAGGCCGGTGAGGGCCTCCTTCAGCTGGGCGACCGGCACAGCCGACGGGCCGTGCTTCTCGAGGTCCTCCGCGGTCTCGCCGACGCAGATGATCGGAGCGACGCCGTGATTGACGGCCGCGGCCGACTTGGCGGCGATGTCCGCGTCCGTCTCGCCGTGGAGCGTGCGACGCTCCGAGTGGCCGACGATCACGTAGTCGCAGTCGAGCTGCTTCAGGAACTGGCCCGAGATCTCACCGGTGTAGGCGCCGCTGTCGAACTTCGAGACGTCCTGCGCGCCGTACTTGAGCGGCAGCTTGTCCGAGTCGACGAGGATCTGCACGGGCCGGAGGTCCGTGAAGGGCGGGAACACCGCGACCTCGACACCGTCGAAGTCGTGGTCGGCGTCCTTGAGGCTCCACGCCAGCTTCTGCACGAAGGCGATGGCCTGGAGGTGGTCCAGGTTCATCTTCCAGTTGCCGGCGATGAGCGGGGTGCGGGCGGCGGTGTCTACCATCCGAGGACCTCCAGTCCGGGGAGGCGCTTGCCCTCGAGGAATTCGAGGCTCGCTCCGCCTCCCGTCGAGATGTGGCCGAACTGGTCGTCGCGGAACCCGAGGGCGCGGACGGCCGCGGCGGAGTCGCCTCCGCCGACGACGCTGAGGCCGTCGACCTCGGTGAGCGCCTGCGCGACGGTCTTGGTGCCCGCCGCGAACGGCTCGAGCTCGAAGACGCCCATGGGGCCGTTCCAGAACACCGTCTCGGACGCCGCGATGATCTCGGCGAAGTGCGCGGCGGTGTCCGGTCCGATGTCCAGGCCGAGGCCCTTCTCACCGAAGGGCGTGCCCTCGATTGCGTCGGCCGAGGCGACCTGGTGCTCGGCGTCGGGGCCGAACTCCGACGCCACGACGACGTCCGTCGGCAGGACGATCTCCACGCCCAGCTCCTTCGCCTTCGCGAGGTAGCCGAGCACGGTGTCGACCTGGTCCGCCTCCAGCAGGCTGGCGCCGACCTCGTGGCCCTGGGCCTTGAGGAAGGTGAACAGCATTCCGCCGCCGATGAGGATCGAGTCGACCTTCGGCAGCAGGTGCTCGATCACGCCGAGCTTGTCCGAGACCTTCGAGCCGCCGAGGACGACCGCGTAGGGGCGCTCGGGCTTCTCGGTGAGCCGCTCCAGCACCTCGAGCTCGGCCGCGATCAGCGTGCCGGCGGCGCTGGGGAGAAGCTCGGCGAGCTCGTAGACGCTCGCCTGCTTGCGGTGCACGACGCCGAACCCGTCGGAGACGAAGGCGTCGCCGTAGACGGCCAGCTTCTCGGCGAAGGTGCGGCGCTCGGCTTCGTCCTTGCTCGTCTCGCCGGCGTTGAACCGGAGGTTCTCGAGGACGACGACCTGGCCGTCCTCGAGGGCGTCGACGGCGGCCGAGGCCGCCTCCCCGACGGTGTCCTCGGCGAAGGCCACCGGAGCGTCGAGCAGCTCGCCGAGGCGGGCGGCGACGGGAGCGAGGCTGTACTTCGCCTCGGGCTTCCCCTCGGGGCGCCCGAGGTGGCTCACGACCACGACTCGGGCGCCCTCGGAGACCAGACGCTGGAGCGTGGGCACCGACGCGCGCACGCGGCCGTCGTCCGTGATCGTTCCGTCCTTCAGGGGGACGTTCAGATCGCAGCGGACGACGACGCGCTTGCCTGCGAGGGAGCCCAGTGAGTCCAGAGTGCGGAGCGTCACTGCGCGCAGCCCTTAGAGCTTGCCGGCGACGAACTCGGTGACGTCGACGAGGCGGTTGGAGTAGCCCCACTCGTTGTCGTACCAGGAGGCGACCTTGACCTGGCTGCCGATGACCTTCGTGAGGCCCGCGTCGAAGATCGACGAGTGCGGGTCGGTCACGATGTCGCTCGAGACGATCGGGTCCTCGGTGTACTTGAGGATGCCCTTGAGGTCTCCCTCGGAGGCCGCCTTGTACGCCGCGTTGATCTCCTCGACGGTGGCGGGCTTGGTCAGCTCGACGGTGAGGTCGGTGATCGAGCCGGTCGGGACCGGGACGCGGAGGGCGTAGCCGTCGAGCTTGCCGACGAGCTCCGGGATGACCAGGCCGAGCGCCTTGGCGGCACCGGTCGAGGTCGGGATGATGTTGACGGCGGCGGCGCGGGCGCGACGCAGGTCGCTGTGCGGGCCGTCCTGGAGGTTCTGGTCGGCGGTGTACGCGTGGACCGTGGTCATCAGGCCGCGCTCGATGCCGAAGTTGTCGAGCAGCACCTTGGCGAGCGGCGCGAGGCAGTTCGTGGTGCAGGACGCGTTCGAGATGATGTCGTGCGTCGCGGGGTCGTAGGTGTTCTCGTTCACGCCGAGGACCAGGGTCGCGACGTCGCTGCCGGTGGCGGGAGCGGAGACGATGACCTTCTTGGCACCCGCGGTGATGTGCTTGCGCGCGTCCTCCGACTTGGTGAAGCGGCCGGTCGACTCGATGACGACGTCGACTCCCAGCTCGCCCCAGGGGAGGTTCGCGGGGTCGCGCTCCTCGAGGACGATGATCGGCTTGCCGTTGACGACGATGCGGTCGCCGTCGAGCTCGACGGTCGCGTCGAGGCGGCCCGTGATGGAGTCGTACTTCAGGAGGTGCGCGAGGGCCTTGTTGTCGGTGAGGTCGTTGACCGCGACGATCTCGAGGTCGCTGCCCTTGGCGAGGGCTGCACGGAAGAAGTTACGGCCGATACGGCCGAAGCCGTTGATGCCGATCTTGACGGACACAGATATCTCCTGGTGAGGAAAGGCACCTCGACGGTGCAGTGGAGGGGTGGAAGCCGACGACAGGGCGTCCCGGACACGGGGCCCGGGACGCCGAGATCGCTACGACAGTAGCAGCAGGCCCGAAGTCTTCTCGCGGGCCTTCTCGAAGCGCGCGGAGACGTCGGCCCAGTTCACGATGTTCCAGAACGCCTTGACGTAGTCGGCCTTCACGTTGACGTAGTCGAGGTAGAAGGCGTGCTCCCACATGTCGAGGAGGAGGACCGGGACGGTCGCCGCGGCGAGGTTGCCCTGGTGGTCGTAGAGCTGCTCGATGATGAGCTTCTCGCCGAGCGAGTCCCAGGCGAGGATCGACCAGCCGGAGCCCTGGATGCCGAGGGCCGAGGCGGTGAAGTGGGCGCGGAACTTGTCGAACGACCCGAAGTTGTCGTCGATGGCCGCGGCGAGCTCGCCGACGGGCTTGTCGCCGCCGTCCGGCGAGAGGTTGTTCCAGAACACGGTGTGGTTCACGTGACCGGCGAGGTTGAAGGCGAGGTCCTTCTGGAGCTTGTTCACGTTCGCGAGGTTCTCGCTGTCGCGAGCCTCCTGCAGCGAGGCGAGGGCGGTGTTCGCCCCGGCCACGTACGTCGCGTGGTGCTTGTCGTGGTGGAGCTCCATGATCCGCCCACTGATGTTCGGCTCGAGGGCCGAGTAGTCGTAGGGCAGTTCGGCGAGCGTGTAGTCAGCCATGTGCGATCTCCTGTTCGTGGTCGTCGCTCCCGTGCGACCCGCCGGCGTCTCGGCGTCCTCCGCGAGGCGGAGGAGGAGGGCCGGGAGTGTCCTGAGCGACCCGATCAGTCTAGCGAGGGGGCCCCTCCGCATTCGGAGGGCTTGCGTTGTTCGACCAGGAGACACTCAGCGTTCGCCGGGCGGGGCGCGCCGTGCGGCCGGGCCTACAGGTCCTGCAGCTCGGCCGGGAGGTTCGCGTCGGTGCCCGGGATGTCGAGGTCGGACGCGCGCTTGTCGGCCATCGCGAGGAGGCGGCGGATGCGGCCGGCGACGGCGTCCTTCGTCATCGGCGGATCGGCGTGGTGGCCGAGCTCGTCGAGGCTCGCGTCGCGGTGCGCGAGGCGAAGGCGCCCGGCGTAGCGAAGGTGCTCGGGGATGTCGTCGCCCAGGATCTCCATCGCGCGCTCGACGCGGGCGCACGCCGCGACGGCGGCCTGGGCGGAGCGGCGGAGGTTCGCGTCGTCGAAGTTGACGAGGCGGTTCGCGGTCGCCCGCACCTCGCGGCGCTGGCGCAGCTCCTCCCAGCTCGCGACGGTCGCGGTCGCGCCCATCAGGGTGAGCATCGCGCTGATGCTCTCGCCGTCGCGGATGACGACCCGGTGGACGCCGCGCACCTCGCGGGACTTGGCCTGGACTCCCAGGCGTCCGGCGGCTCCGACGATCGCCATGGCCGCCTCGTTGCCGGGGCAGATGATCTCGAGCGCCGCGGAGCGGCCCGGGTCGGTCAGCGAGCCCTGGGCGAGGAAGGCGCCGCGCCACAGGGCGGCGAGCTCCTCGCGGGAGCCGGTCGTGAGGCGGTTGGGCAGGCCGCGGACGGGCCGGCCCCGCTGGTCGAGGAGGCCGGTCTGCCGGGCGAGGGTGTCCCCGCCCTCGACGACGCGCACCAGCCAGCTCGTGGTCCTCCGGGATCCGCCGGCCGAGACGATGCTGCCCTCGCTGCGGACGCCGTACAGCTCGGCGAGGTCGCGGCGCACGCGGGTCGCGAGCGGGGCGGAATCGAGCTCGACCTCGACCGCGAGGCGGTTGGAGATGATGTGCAGTCCTCCGGAGAAGCGGAGGATGGTCGCCAGTTCGGCGGCACGGACGGTGTTCTTGCGCGAGACGATCGCGACCAGTTCGCCCTTGACGTCTGCGGTGAGGGCCACGGAGTCTTCCTTACGTCGGGTGCGCGGCTGAGCGCGCGGGGATCATTCTCGGCCGAGGTCGCGGTGCGCCACGTTGACGGCGACGCCCGGCAGCTCGGCCAGACGGGCCGCGACACGGCCCGCGACCGCGACGGAGCGGTGCTTGCCTCCCGTGCAGCCGATCGCGATGGTCGCGTGGCGCTTGTTCTCGCGCTGGTAGCCGTCGAGCACGGGGCGCAGGGCCCGGGAGTAGGAGTCGATGAACTCCTCGGCGCCCTGCTGGGCCAGCACGTAGTCTCTCACCTCTTCGTCGAGACCCGTGTGCGGACGCAGCTCCGGGATCCAGTACGGGTTCGGCAGGAACCGCGCGTCGGCCACCATGTCGGCGTCCGTCGGCAGCCCGTACTTGAAGCCGAAGCTCATCACCGTGACCTGGAGGCCCGCGCGGCCGGCCTCGGCGAAGCGCTCGGTGATGCTGGTGGCCAGCTGGTGGATGTTGAGGTCCGAGGTATCGATGACGATGTCGGCCGACTCCCGCAGCTGAGCGAGGCGCGTCCGCTCGGCGGAGATGCCGTCGAGGAGGGTCCCCCGGCCCTGCAGCGGGTGCGGACGGCGCACCTGCTCGAAGCGGCGGACGAGCGCGGCGTCGGTGGCCTCGAGGAACACCACTCGGAGGTCGACCCCGGCGCGCAGCTCGCGGACGATGTCGCCGAGGTCCTCGAAGAAGTCGCGTCCGCGGACGTCGACGACCGCCGCGATCTTCGGCAGCGTGTCCCCTGCACGCTGCGCCAGGTCGACCAGCGGGCGCAGCATCTGCGGCGGCAGGTTGTCGACGACGTACCAGCCGAGGTCCTCCAGCGCGTTCGCGGCCGTGGACCGGCCCGCTCCGGACATCCCCGTGACGATCAGCACGTCCTGCTGCTCGCTCTCCGTGCTCATGCGCTCTCCGTGCTCGTGTCTGCTCGTGTCCTCGGTGCCGGGCACCGGCCGCTCTCCCCCGGAGCGCGGGCCTCCAGCCTAAGGCGTGCCCCCGACGGCGGATCCGTCCGGATGCAGGTGCGCGTGGATCGCGCCCGCCAGCGTCGGGCCGATGCCCTTGACCTCGGCGATCTCGGCCTCGCCCGCCTCGCGGAGCCGGGCGACGGATCCGAAGTGCTTCAGCAGGTCGCGAACTCGCGTGCCTCCGAGCCCGGGCACCTCGGCCAGCTGCGACGAGATGTCGCGCTTGCGACGCGTCCTCTGGTGGGTGATCGCGAAGCGGTGCGCCTCGTCGCGGATGCGCTGGAAGAGGAAGAGCGCATCGCTGTTGCGCGGCAGGATGACGGGGAAGTCGGAGTCCGGCAGCCAGATCTCCTCGAGGCGCTTGGCGATCCCGCAGAGGGTGATGCCGGTCACCCCGGACTCGTCGAGCGCGCGCTGCGCGGCTGCGACCTGCGGCTGGCCGCCGTCGACGATCAGCAGCTGCGGGGGGTACGAGAACTTGCGCCGCTTGGCCTCGCCGGTCTCGGGGTCGACCGCCGCGGGCTCGACCGGCTCGCGGAGGTACGCGAGGCGGCGGGTGAGCACCTGGTGCAGCGACTCGGTGTCGTCCGTCGACTCCGCGATGGAGAACCGCCGGTACTGGTCCTTCCGCGCGAGCCCGTCCTCGAAGACCACCATCGAGGCGACGATGTTGGTGCCGCTGAGGTGGGAGACGTCGTAGCACTCCATCCGGAGCGGCGCCTCGCTCATGCCGAGGGCGTCGCGGATGTCCTCCAGGGCCTGCGTCCGAGCGGTGAAGTCGGCGGAGCGGCGGGTCTTGTAGAGCATCAGCGAGTGCTTCGCGTTCTGCGTCGCCGTCTCGAGGAGGGCGGCCTTGTCTCCGCGCTGGGCCGCTCGGAGGCGCACGTTCGTGCCGCGCAGTCCGCTCAGCCACTCCTCGAGCGCCTCGGTGTCCTCGGGCAGCTCCGGCACGACGACCTCCCGGGGCGGGACGTCGCCGGTCTCGTAGGCGGCCTGGAGGGCCGTGTCGACGAGCTCCGCCGTGCTCATGTCGAGCTCCTTGTCGACGACCCAGCCCCGCTCGCCGCGGATGCGCCCGCCGCGGACCCGGAACTGCTGCACGGAGGCGGCGAGCTCGTCGTGGACGATCGCGTAGAGGTCGACGTCCACGTTGTCCTTGAGCACGACCGCGCTCTTGGCGAGGACCGCGTCGAGGGCGGCGGCCTGATCGCGCAGCTTGCCGGCGCGCTCGTACTCCATCGCCGCGGCGGCCTCGCGCATCTCCTTCTCGAGCTCGCCGATCATCCGGCGGTCGTGGCTGCCCATGAAGGCGACGAAGCGGTCGACCATCTCGCGGTGCTCGGCGAAGGTGACACGGTGGGAGCAGGGCCCGCCGCAGCGGCCGATCTGCGACGCGAAGCAGGGCTTGCCGCTCTGCATGGCGCGCTTGTAGTTGGAGTCGTTGCAGGTCCTGATCGGGAACGCCTTGATCATCAGGTCGATCGTCTCGTGGATCGCCCAGATCTTCGGGTAGGGCCCGAAGTAGCGGGCCTTCCTGATCTTGGCGTTCCGCGTGACCATCACCCGCGGGGCCTCGTCGCCGAGCGTCACCGCCATGTAGGGGTAGGACTTGTCGTCGCGGAACTTGACGTTGAAGGGGGGATCGAACTCGTTGATCCAGGTGAACTCGAGCTGCAGGGCCTCGACGTCGGTGCCGACGACGGTCCACTCGACCCCGGAGGCCGAGGTGACCATTCGGCGGGTGCGCTCGTGCAGGCTCGGCAGCGGGGCGAAGTAGTTGCTCAGCCGCGCGCGGAGGTTCTTGGCCTTGCCCACGTAGAGCACCCGCCCCCGGGCGTCCGTGAAGCGGTACACGCCGGGGAGGGTCGGGATCTCACCCGGCTTCGGCCGGAAGTCGACTGTCTGCGCCATGCCTCTCGCTCGCGTCAGCCGAGGATCTCGGCGAGGAACATGCCGGTGTGGCTGCCCTCGACCTTCGCCACGTGCTCGGGGGTGCCCACCGCGACCACCTGTCCGCCGCCGGCGCCGCCCTCGGGACCCATGTCGATCAGCCAGTCGGCGGACTTGATGACGTCGAGGTTGTGCTCGATGGTGATCACCGTGTTGCCCTTGTCGACCAGGCCGTTGAGGACGAGGAGGAGCTTGCGGACGTCCTCGAAGTGCAGGCCCGTCGTCGGCTCGTCGAGCACGTAGACGCTGCGGCCGTTGGAGCGGCGCTGGAGCTCGGTGGCCAGCTTGACGCGCTGCGCCTCGCCGCCGGAGAGCGTGGTCGCGCTCTGGCCGAGGCGGACGTAGCCGAGGCCCACCTCCACCAGCGTGCGGAGGAAGCGGTGGATCGCCGTGATGGGCTCGAAGAAGTCGGCCGCCTCGGCGATCGGCATGTCGAGCACCTCGGCGATGTTCTTGCCCTTGTAGTGCACGGTCAGTGTGTCGCGGTTGTAGCGCGCTCCCCCGCAGACCTCGCACGCCACGTAGACGTCGGGCAGGAAGTTCATCTCGATCTTGATGGTGCCGTCGCCCGAGCAGGCCTCGCAGCGGCCGCCCTTGACGTTGAAGCTGAAGCGTCCGGGCAGGTACCCCCGCGCCTTCGCCTCGGTGGTCTCGGCGAAGAGGTTGCGGATGCGGTCGAACACGCCCGTGTAGGTGGCGGGGTTCGAGCGCGGCGTGCGGCCGATCGGGTTCTGGTCGACGTGCACGACCTTGTCGAGGTTCTCGAGGCCGGTGACGCGCGTGTGCTTGCCCGGCACCTTGCGGGCGCCGTTGAGCTGGTTGGCGAGCACGCGGTAGAGGATGTCGTTCACGAGGGTGCTCTTGCCGGAGCCGGAGACCCCGGTGACCGCGACGAACGTGCCGAGCGGGAACTCCGCGTCGACCTTGCGGAGGTTGTTGGCGTTCGCCCCGACGACCTTGATCATCCGCTTGCGGTCGATCTTCCGCCGCTTCTTCGGGACCTCGATCGCCTTGCGGCCCGAGACGTAGTCGCCGGTGAGCGAGTGGGTGTTCTCGAGCAGCGACTCGTAGGAGCCGGAGTGCACGACCTTGCCGCCGTTGACCCCGGCGCCCGGGCCGATGTCGACGATCCAGTCGGCGGTGCGGATGGTGTCCTCGTCGTGCTCGACCACGATCAGCGTGTTGCCCAGGTCGCGCAGCTTGATGAGGGTGTCGATCAGGCGGCGGTTGTCGCGCTGGTGCAGGCCGATGCTCGGCTCGTCGAGCACGTAGAGCACGCCGGTCAGCCCGGAGCCGATCTGGGTCGCCAGGCGGATGCGCTGCGCCTCGCCGCCCGACAGGGAGGCGGCGGCGCGCGAGAGGTTGAGGTAGTTGAGCCCGACCTCGATGAGGAAGTCGATGCGCGCGCGGATCTCGCGCAGCACCTGCGCGGCGATGTGCGCCTCGCGGTCGGTCAGCTCGAGCCGGCTCATGAAGTCCTGGGCGTCGCCGAGGCTGAGGTCGGCCACGTCCGCGATGCTCGCCCCGTGCACGAGCACGGCGAGCACCTCCGGCTTCAGGCGGGAGCCCTTGCACACGGGGCAGGGCACCTCGCGGAGGAACTCGGACCAGCGGGTGCGCTGGACGTCGGTCTCGGCCTGGACGAACTGGCGCTCGATGTAGGGCACGACGCCCTCGAAGCCCGAGGTGTAGCTCATCTCGCGGCCGTAGCGGTTCTTCCACTTGACCTTGACCTCGAAGTTGTCGCCGTGGAGGACGGCCTGCTGCACCTCGGTGCTGAGGCGCTTCCACGGGGTGGTGAGCGTGAAGCCGAGGTCGCGGGAGAGGCCGTCGAGCAGCTTCTCGTAGTACTGGAACAAGCCCTTGCCCTGGGTGGTCCAGGGGATGATGACGCCCTCGGCGATGCTCAGGTCGGGGTCGCCGAGCAGCAGCTCGTCGTCGACCGACATGCGCGTGCCGAGGCCCGAGCACTCCGGGCAGGCGCCGAAGGGCGCGTTGAAGGAGAAGGTCCGCGGCTCGATCTCGGTCAGCGAGATCGGGTGGTTGTTGGGGCAGGACAGCTTCTCGGAGTAGGTGGTCCAGGCGCCGTCGCCCTCGCCGTCGACGTAGTTGATCTGCACGATGCCGTCGGTGAGCCGCAGGGCCGTCTCGAGCGAGTCGGTGAGGCGCCCGAGGACGTCGGGGCCGGCCACGAGCCGGTCGACCACGACGGAGATGTCGTGCTTGTACTGCTTCTTGAGCACCGGCGGCTCGCTCAGCTGGACGAGCTTCCCGTCCACCATGGCGCGGGAGTAGCCGCCCGCGGTCAGCTCCTTGAAGAGGTCGACGAACTCGCCCTTCTTCTGGGAGACGACGGGGCTGAGGATCTGGTAGCGGGTACCGGTCTCGAGCTCCATCAGCTGGTCGGCGATCTGCTGCACGGTCTGCGCGGAGATCCGCTCGCTGCAGATGGGGCAGTGCGGGACGCCGATGCGCGCCCACAGCAGACGCATGTAGTCGAAGATCTCGGTGATCGTGCCGACGGTCGAGCGCGGGTTGCGGTTCGTCGACTTCTGGTCGATCGAGACCGCGGGGCTGAGGCCCTCGATGAAGTCGACGTCCGGCCGGTCCACCTGCCCGAGGAACTGGCGGGCGTACGCGGAGAGGGACTCGACGTAGCGCCGCTGGCCCTCCGCGAAGATCGTGTCGAAGGCCAGGGAGGACTTGCCCGAGCCCGAGAGACCGGTGAACACCACCATCGAGTCGCGCGGGATCTCGAGGTCGACGTTCTGCAGGTTGTGCACCCGCGCGCCGCTCACCACCAGCTTCGAGGACGACTCGTCGAGCGAGGAGACGAAGCGGTGGAAGGAGGGAGAGGGGGTGGAGGAGGGGTCCGTAACGGCGTTCAGGATCGACACTCCGAAAGTGTATGCGGAGCCACCGACATCGCCCGTGGCGTTCGCTGGGCGCTGATCCGCGGGCCCCTCCCCTTGCGGATCAGCGCCCCCGATCAGGACAGGTGCCCGGCCTTCTCCATCTGGCGGAGCTCGCGCTTGAGCTCCTGGACCTCGTCCCGCAGCCGGGCCGCGAGCTCGAACTTGAGCTCGCCCGCCGCCTGGAGCATCTGCCCGTTGAGGTCGGAGATGATCGCCTCGAGGTCGTTGCCGCCGTTCGCGGCGAGACCCTGACGGCGCAGGTTCGGCGTCGGGCTCTTCTTCTTGGCGTCGCGCCCGGCGAGCAGCTTGGCGGTGTCGGCCCCCTCGCGGGCGAGGGCGTCGGTGATGTCGGCGATCTTCTTCCGCAGCGGCGTCGGGTCGATGCCGTGGTCGAGGTTGTAGGCGACCTGCTTCTCGCGTCGGCGGTCGGTCTCGTCGATCGCGAGCCGCATCGAGTCCGTCACCTTGTCGGCGTACATGTGGACCTCGCCCGAGACGTTGCGCGCCGCACGGCCGATCGTCTGGATGAGCGACGTGGACGAGCGGAGGAAGCCCTCCTTGTCGGCGTCGAGGATCGCCACGAGCGAGACCTCGGGCAGGTCGAGCCCCTCGCGCAGCAGGTTGATGCCGACCAGGACGTCGTACACGCCCGCTCGCAGCTCCGAGAGGAGCTCGACGCGCCTCAGGGTGTCGACGTCGGAGTGCAGGTAGCGGACCCGGACGCCGGCCTCCGTGAGGAAGTCGGTGAGCTCCTCGGCCATGCGCTTCGTCAGCGTCGTGACGAGCACGCGCTCGTCGCGCTCGGTGCGGCGCTTGATCTCCTCGAGCAGGTCGTCGATCTGGCCCTTCGTCGGCTTGACGACGATCTCGGGGTCGATCAGGCCGGTCGGGCGGATGATCTGCTCGACGATGCCGTCGGCGATGCCCATCTCGTAGCGGCCCGGGGTCGCCGAGAGGTAGACGGTCTGACCGACGCGCGACTTGAACTCCTCCCACTTCAGGGGCCGGTTGTCCATCGCCGAGGGCAGGCGGAAGCCGTGCTCGACTAGCGTGCGCTTGCGGGACGCGTCGCCCTCGTACATCGCACCGATCTGCGGCACCGTCACGTGCGACTCGTCGATCACGACGAGGAAGTCGTCCGGGAAGTAGTCGAGCAGGCAGTGCGGGGCCTCGCCCGACTCGCGGCCGTCGATGTGGCGGGAGTAGTTCTCGATGCCGGAGCAGAATCCGATCTGCTGCATCATCTCGAGATCGAAGGTCGTGCGCATCCGCAGGCGCTGCGCCTCGAGGAGCTTGTTCTGCTTCTCGAGGTCGGCCAGGCGCACCTCGAGCTCCTGCTGGATGGTGTCGATCGCACGGTGCATGACGTCCTGGCTGGCGACGTAGTGCGAGCCGGGGAAGACCGACACGGAGTCGAGCTTCCGGACGATGTCGCCGGTGAGCGGGTGGAGCGTGTAGAGCGCCTCGATCTCGTCGCCGAACATCTCGATCCGGATCGCGAGCTCCTCGTACATCGGGATGATCTCGATCGTGTCGCCCCGCACCCGGAAGGTGCCGCGGGCGAAGTCGACGTCGTTGCGCGCGTACTGCATCGACACGAACTTGCGGATGAGGCGGTCCCGGTCGACCCGCTGGCCGACCTGGAGCGCCACCATCGCCTCGAGGTACTGCTCGGGCTGGCCGAGGCCGTAGATGCAGGAGACGGTCGACACCACGATCACGTCGCGGCGGCTCAGGAGCGAGTTCGTGGTGGAGTGGCGCAGCCGCTCGACCTCGGCGTTGACCGAGCTGTCCTTCTCGATGAAGGTGTCGGTCTGCGGGACGTAGGCCTCGGGCTGGTAGTAGTCGTAGTACGAGACGAAGTACTCGACGGCGTTGTTGGGGAACAGCTCGCGGAACTCGTTGGCGAGCTGCGCGGCGAGGGTCTTGTTGTGCGCGAGCACGAGCGTGGGGCGCTGCACGGCCTCGACGAGCCAGGCCGTGGTCGCGGACTTGCCGGTCCCGGTGGCGCCCAGCAGGACGACATCGGTCTCGCCGGCGTTGATGCGGGCGCTCAGATCGGCGATCGCGCCGGGCTGGTCACCGCTCGGCTTGTACTCGCTGATGACCTCGAACGGGTGCACGGCACGGGTTGGCTCCATGGTTCGAAGCGTAGCCGCGACCACCGACACCGGACGGCGCGTGCGCTGGCGGCGAACGGGGCTGCGCTCTCCGGCCGGGCCGCTCGGCCACGAGGGCGGGTGTCCGGGACGGACCGTCAGCGGGCGAGACGCTCCCACAGCGCGTCGGTCCGAGCGAGCGTCTCCTCCAGCGTGCCGGAGGAGTCGATCACGACGTCGGCGAGGGCGAGGCGCTCCTCGTCGCTCGCCTGCGACGAGACCCGCGCACGAGCCTCCTCCTCGGTCAGTCCCCGGAGGGCGACGAGACGCTCGATGCGGAGGTGCTGCGGCGCGTGCACGACGACCACCTCGTCGAACTCCCCCGCTCCACGGCCCTCGGCGAGGAGGGGGACGTCGTAGACGACCACCGCGGCCGGGTCCGCCTCGGCGGCCTCCGCGAACAGCCGCTGCGAGCGGAGCGTCACCGCCGGATGGGTGATCGCATTGAGGTCGGCGCGGGCCGCCGCGTCCGAGAAGACGATCGCGCCGAGCGCCGGGCGGTCGAGCGCGCCGTCCGCGCGGATCACGGACGGGCCGAAGCGCTCGGCGATCGCCGCCAGCGCCGGCTCCCCCGGCTCGACGACCTCGCGCGCGAGGACGTCGGCGTCGACCACCACCGCTCCGTGCTCGGCGAGACGGCGGGCGACGGTGGACTTGCCCGAGGCGATGCCTCCGGTGAGGGCGACGAGATGCACCCGGCCACCCTACCCAGCGCCGTCGCCCGGAACGCCGAACGGCCGGCCCCCGAGGGGACCGGCCGTTCGATGCGATGTGCTCGCGATCAGTTGTTCGAGGACAGCTTCTCGCGGAGCGCGGCGAGCGACTCGTCGTCGGCGAGGGTGCCGCCGGTGGTCGACTCGCTGGTGAAGCCGGCGCCGACCGAGACGCCCTCGGAGACGGTGGCCGCCTCCTCCTGCGACTTGGCGACCTGGGCCTTGTGGGCCTCCCAGCGCGCCTGAGCAGCGGCGTACTCCAGCTCCCAGGCCTCGCGCTGCGACTCGAAGCCCTCGCGCCACTCGTTGGTCTCGGGGTCGAAGCCCTCGGGGTACTTGTAGTTCCCCTGGTCGTCGTACTCCGTGGCCATGCCGTAGAGCGCCGGGTCGAACTCGGTGCCCTCGGGGTCGACGTTCTCGTTCGCCTGCTTGAGCGAGAGGGAGATGCGGCGACGGTCGAGGTCGATGTCGATGACCTTGACGAACACCTCTTCGCCGACCGACACGACCTGCTCGGCGAGCTCGACGTGCTTGCCCGACAGCTCGGAGATGTGGACGAGGCCCTCGATGCCGTCCGCGACGCGGACGAAGGCACCGAACGGGACCAGCTTCGTGACCTTGCCCGGCGCGACCTGTCCGATCGCGTGGGTGCGGGCGAAGACCTGCCACGGGTCCTCCTGGGTCGCCTTGAGCGAGAGCGACACGCGCTCGCGGTCGAGGTCGACCTCGAGGATCTCGACGGTGACCTCCTGGCCCACCTCGACGACCTCGGAGGCGTGCTCGATGTGCTTCCAGGAGAGCTCGGAGACGTGGACGAGACCGTCGACCCCGCCGAGGTCGACGAACGCGCCGAAGTTGACGATCGACGACACGACGCCCTTGCGGACCTGACCCTTGTGCAGGTTGTTCAGGAACGTGGTGCGGCTCTCGGACTGGGTCTGCTCGAGGAGCGCGCGACGCGACAGGACCACGTTGTTGCGGTTCTTGTCGAGCTCGAGGATCTTCGCCTCGATCTCTTGGCCGAGGTACGGCGTGAGGTCGCGGACGCGGCGCAGCTCGATGAGCGAGGCCGGGAGGAAGCCGCGGAGGCCGATGTCGACGATGAGACCGCCCTTGACGACCTCGATGACCGAGCCGGTGACGACGCCGTCCGACTCCTTGATCTTCTCGACGTCGCCCCACGCGCGCTCGTACTGCGCACGCTTCTTGGACAGGATCAGGCGACCCTCCTTGTCCTCCTTCTGGAGGACGAGGGCCTCGACGCTGTCGCCCACGTTGACGACCTCGGAGGGGTCGACGTCGTGCTTGATGGAGAGCTCGCGCGAGGGGATGACGCCCTCGGTCTTGTAGCCGACGTCGAGGAGGACCTCGTCGCGGTCGATCTTCACGACGGTGCCTTCGATGAGGTCTCCGTCGTTGAAGAACTTCAGAGTCTTTTCGACCGCGGCAAGAAAGTCTTCAGCAGACCCGATGTCGTTGATCGCGACCTGCTTGGTTGCCTTGTCGGTCGTTGCGGTTGTCATTAAGGGATGCTCCAGGATGGATGGGTCTCGGGCGGCGGCCGCCTGCGGGCCTCGCGGCTCGGCGGAGTGGTGACCACTGCGGTGGTGAGGGATGTGCCTCCGGCCCGGGAGCCGCGCTCGGCCGGCCGGAGGACCGGCCTTCCTCGCGCGCCGCGGGCACGGCGGCGCCACAGATGTGACACCCCAGCTTAGACGCCCCGGGAGGCGCACGGCAATCTCGCCGCGCCCGTCCAGGCGCGGGTTCCGGAGTCAGCCGGCGAGGGAGGAGCGGAGGGTGTCGAGACCGACGCCGCCGAGGTCGAGCGCCCTCCGGTGGAAGGCCGCGAGCGAGAACGCGGCGCCCTCGCGCGCCTCCGCCTCGTCGCGCAGCTGCTCCCAGATCCGCTGCCCGATCTTGTAGGACGGAGCCTGCCCCGGCCAGCCGAGGTACCGGTTCACCTCGAAGCGCACGAACGCGTCGTCCATGTTCACGTTGGCCCGCAGGAAGTCGAGGGCCGAGTCGGCGGTCCAGACGGTGCCGGAGCCCGGCATCGGCTTCTGGAGGTGCACGCCGATGTCCAGCACGACGCGCGCCGCGCGCATCCGCTGTCCGTCGAGCATGCCCAGGCGGTCGGCCGGGTCGTCGAGGTAGCCGAAGCGCTCCATCAGCCGCTCCGCGTAGAGCGCCCAGCCCTCGGCGTGGCCGGAGGTCCCGGCGAGCTGACGGCGCCAGGTGTTGAGGCGGGCGCGGTTGTGGACGGCCTGGCCGATCTGCAGGTGGTGGCCCGGGACGCCCTCGTGGTAGACCGTGGTCAGCTCCCGCCAGGTGGCGAACTCGGTGACTCCGGCCGGGACCGACCACCACATCCGCCCCGGGCGCGAGAAGTCGTCGCTCGGACCGGTGTAGTAGATGCCGCCCTCCTGGGTCGGCGCGATCCTGCACTCGAGGCGGCGCACCTCCTCCGGGATGTCGAAGGCGGTGCCGGCGAGCTCGCGGACGGAGCGGTCGCTGGTCTCCTGCATCCAGGCCTGCAGAGCGTCGACGCCGTGCAGAGTGCGGGCCGGGTCCGCCTCGAGGTGGGCGATCGCCTCGGCGACGGAGGCGCCGGGCAGGATCTCGCGCGCGATCGCCTCCTGCTCGGACGTCATGCGGGCCAGCTCCTCGATCCCCCACTCGTAGGTCTCGTCGAGGTCGACGACAGCGCCGAGGAAGCGGCGGGAGTGCAGCGCGTACAGCTCCCGGCCGACGGCGTCCTGCTCGGTCGCGGCGGGGGCGAGCTCGCCCCGGAGGAACTGCGCGAGCGACCCGTAGGCGGCCGAGGAACGGCGGGCGCCGTCCTCCAGTCGCTGAGCGAGCGACGCGGGCAGGGATCCGGCGGCGGGAGCGGCCTCCGCGGCCAGCTCGGCGAAGAACCCGCGGGGAGCGGCGATCTTCCGCGCCTGCTCGGCGACGAGCTCGACCTGGCGGCGGGCGGGGACCACGCCGGTGCGGATCCCCTCGCGCAGGGTCTCCGCGTAGCCCTCGAGGGCGGCCGGCACGGCCAGCAGCCGCTCGGCGACCGCCTCCCAGTCGGCGACCTCGTCCGTCGGCATCAGGTCGAAGACGTCGCGCAGCTCCTGCGCCGGAGACGCGATCACGTTGAGGTCCCGCAGCGGCAGACCGGCGTCGTGCCCCTCCAGGGAGAGCCGGAGCTCGGCGCCGAGGTCGGCGGCCGTGACGCGGTCGACGTCGTCCACGGGGTCGGCGGCCTCGAGCTCGGCGAGGGCCGAGGCGGTCGCCGCCCGGGCCTGCTCGAGACCGGCCGGCGAGTAGTCGCCCAGACGGCCGTTCGCGCCGCTGCGTCCGATCGCGGTGCCGAGGGTGGGGTCGAGGTCGACGAGCGTGTCGACCCAGCGCTCGGCGACGGCGTCGACGGCGGTGGGCTCGCGGGGGGTGTCGGTGCTCATGCCTCCGAGCCTAGCCAGGCCCTGCGGCCGGCTCAGTGCGCGGCGACGTCCCAGTCGGACCCGTGGCCCACCTGCACCTCGAGCGGGACGCTCAGGTCGGCGGCACCCGCCATCCGGCCGCGGACGACCGCCTCGAGCGGCTCCTCCTCGCCGGGGGCGACGTCGAAGATCAGCTCGTCGTGCACCTGGAGGAGCATCCGCGAGCCGAGCCCCTGCTCGTCGAGGTCGGCCTGCACGCCGATCATCGCCCGCTTCATGATGTCGGCGGCCGAGCCCTGGATCGGCGAGTTGAGCGCCGCCCGCTCGGCGTTGTCGCGGAGGACGCGGTTCGCGCTCTGCAGGTCGGGGAAGGGACGCCGGCGACCGAAGATCGTCTCGGTGTAGCCGGTCTCGCGGGCCTGCTCGACGACGCTGCGGAGGTAGTCGCGCACCGCGCCGAAGCGGACGAAGTAGTCGGTCATCAGCTGCTTGGCCTCGGCGCTCGAGATGCGCAGCTGCTTCGACAGGCCGAAGGCGCTCAGGCCGTAGGCGAGGCCGTACGACATCGCCTTGACCTTGTTGCGCATGGCCGAGGTGACGTCGCCCGGATCGACGCCGAAGATCCGCGATCCGACGAAGCGGTGCAGGTCCTCGCCGGAGTGGAAGGCCTCGATCAGCCCGGCGTCGCCGGACAGGTGCGCCATGATCCGCATCTCGATCTGCGAGTAGTCGGCGGTGAGGAGGGTGCTCGCCTCCGCTCCGTGGACGAAGGCGGTGCGGATGCGGCGGCCCACCTCGCTGCGGACGGGGATGTTCTGCAGGTTCGGGTCGTTGGAGGAGATCCGGCCGGTGGCCGTGCCGGTCTGGTCGTAGCTGGTGTGGATCCGGCCGTCGGCGGTGACCGACTTCTCGAGCGTCTCGATGATCTGCTTGAGCTTGGTCGCGTCGCGGTGCTCGAGGAGCAGCCCGAGGAACGGGTGCGGGTGGGACTCCTGCAGGTCGGCGAGGGCGGAGGCGTCGGTGGTGTAGCCCGTCTTCGTGGCCCGGGTGCGCGGCATGTCGAGCTCCTCGAAGAGGACCTGCTGCAGCTGCTTGGGCGAGCCGAGGTTCATCTCGTGGCCGATCTCGGCGAACGCGCGGCTCGCGAGGTCGGCGGCCGAGACGGTCAGCTCGGCGCGGAGGCGCGCCAGCACGTCGGCGTCGATCGCGACGCCGGTGAGCTCCATCGTCGCGAGGACCTGGACGATCGGCAGCTCGATGTCGACGAGCACCGAGAGCATCCCCTCGCCCAGCCGCTCGCGCAGCGGAGCGACGAGCCGGTACGCGTACCAGGCCTCGGTGGCGGGCCCCATCGGCTCGACGGTGGGGACCAGCTGGTTCGGGTCGCCCTGCGCCATGGTCTCGTCGAGGTGCTGCGCGACCTGCGCCGCGAGCGTGGCCGGATGCCCGGTGGGCTGCACCAGCCAGGAGGCGACGCGGGTGTCGAACGCGAGCCCCGCGACGGGGAGTCCGGCCCTCCGCAGCGCCTTGATCTGGGGCTTCGCGTCGGCGAAGTACTTGGGGGCGGGCCCGGCCAGCCACTGCTCGAGCGCGGTGTAGTCGGGCCGCTCGGCGGCCCACGGGACGAACGCCGTCTCCTTCTCGACCGCGAGGCCCACACCCTCGAGCCCGCCGGCTCCGAGCAGGACCTGCACGGCGACCGGCGCGGTGCCCTTCGCCGACACGCGGTCGAGCCAGTGCGCGAGCTCCTCGTCGACCAGGGTGCGGACGGCGGGTGCGGAGGTCGTGACCACGTCGCCCGCCAGGGCCGCGGCAGCGCCGTCGACGCCCTCCTCCGCGGCGATCGTGAGGACCCGCTCCTGCAGGGTTTTGAACTCGAGGCGGCTGAAGATCTCGCGGACCGCGTCGGGATCGATCGGACGGCGCGTCAGATCGTGCGGCCCGAGGGGGAGCTCGACGTCCGTCACCAGCCGGTTGAGGCGGCGGTTGCGGAGCGCGTTCTCCTTCTGCTCGCGCAGCTTCTCGCCGACCACGCCCTTGATCTCGTCGGCGTGGGCGATGATGTCGGCGACCGTTCCGTACTGGTTGACCCACTTCGCGGCCGTCTTGGGGCCGACCTTGTCGACGCCGGGCAGGTTGTCGCTCGTCTCGCCGACGAGGGCGGCGATCTCGGGGTACTGGTGCGGCTCGACGCCGTACTTCTCGAACACCTTGTCGCGGTCGTAGCGGGTGAGCTGCGAGACGCCCTGGGTGGAGGGGTAGAGCAGGGTGACGTCCGGGGTCACCAGCTGGATGGTGTCGCGATCGCCCGAGACGACCAGCACGCGGAAGCCGGCCTCGGCCCCCTGGCGCGCGAGCGTCGCGAGGATGTCGTCGGCCTCGAAGTCCTCCTTCGAGACGGTCCGGATGTTCATGGCGTGCAGCGCCTCCTCGAGGAGGGGGACCTGGCCCTTGAACTCGGGCGGCGTCTCGCCGCGGGTGCCCTTGTACTCCGGGTACTCGCGGGTGCGGAACGAGTAGCGGGAGATGTCGAACGCGACGCCGAGGTGGGTCGGCTTCTCGTTCTTCAGCAGCAGGATCAGCATCGAGAGGAAGCCGTGGATGGCGTTCGTGTGCTGGCCCTCGCGGGTCTGGAAGCTGTCGACCGGGAGCGCGTAGAACGCCCGGAACGCCAGGGAATGGCCATCGACGAGCAGGAGGGTAGGCTGTTCCGGATCTGACACAGGGCCAGACTACACAGCGCCTCCGACACCGGATCGGCCCGCTCGCGCCCGCCGGTCAGGGCCGCTCCGAGGCTCCAGCGCGAGGAGCGACGTGACCGAGCCGACCCCCACCACGACCGCCTGGAACCGCCCGCCCGCGCTCGACCTGGTCGCCGGGATCGGCCGCGGCATGGGCGAGCTCGCCGAGCGGATGGGGATCCTCTGGCACGAGCTCACCCCGCAGCACTCGGTGGCCTCGATGCCCGTCGAGGGCAACCGGCAGCCGGTCGGCATCCTGCACGGCGGCGCACACGTCGTGCTCGCCGAGTCGATGGGCTCGATCGCGGCGAACGTGCACGCCGGCGCGGGCCGCCTGGCGATGGGCATCGAGCTGAACGCGAGCCACAGCCGGTCGGTCCACTCGGGCTTCGTGATCGCCACCTGCGACGCGATCCACCTGGGCTCCACCCTCACCACCCACGAGATCGTCGTGCGCGACCAGGAGGGGCGCCGCCTCTCCACCGTGCGGATCACCAACATCATCCGCGACGCCCGCTGACGGGAGCGGACGGGTCCCCCTCGCGGGAGTGGAGGGCGACGACCACGCCCAGGACCGCGACCGCCGTCGGGACCGCCCGTGCCTGCGACTGACGGGGGATCGACCGGTCGGCCGCGCCGCTCGGGGACCCGGCACCGCGGCGAGCGGCACTGTCAAGCGACGGCGCGCGACTGTGCCCGGTGGTGCCCGAAGGGCGACACTGAGCGGATGAGCCTTCGCCATCTCCTCAAGAGCCTCCCGTCCATGCCCTCCGAGCTGCCCTCGTTCGATGCGGAGGCGGCTCCGGCCGATCCTCTCGAGCTGTTCGCGCAGTGGCTCGAGGAGGCGAAGGACGCGGGCCAGCTCCTCCCCCACGGCGCCACGCTCTCCACCGCCTCCGACGACGGCACCGTCTCGGCGCGCGTGCTCGTGCTGCGCGAGATCGACGAGGCGGGCTGGGCGTTCTCCACCCATGCCACCAGCCCCAAGGGACGCGCCATGGAGGAGAACCCGCACGCCGCGCTGACCTTCTTCTGGCCGGTCCAGGGCCGTCAGGTCCGGGTCGAGGGCCGGGTCGAGCGCGCCTCCGCGCAGGAGTCGGCCGACGACTTCCGCCGCCGCTCCGAGGCCGCTCGCACCGCCCTGCTCGTCGGACGCCAGAGCGAGCCGATGCGCAGCGCGCAGGACTTCGGCCTCGTCACGCTCCAGACCAGCGTCGCCGTGGGCTGCTCGCCCGCGACGCTCGACCGGGAGTGGGCCGTCTACCGCGTCGTGCCCGAGCGCATCGAGTTCTGGCAGGGCTCGACCGCGCCGGAGCAGGATCACACCCGTCTCGAGTACCGCCCGGGAACGACGGAGGCGGGCGGCTCCCCGTGGGAGCGCACCCGCCTCTGGCCCTGAGGCCGTGGGCCCTCGGGCCCGGCCTCGCGCTAGGCCTTCTTCGTGCTCAGCTGCTCGATGATCGCCTGCGCGACGTCGTGCATGGTGAGCCGGCGGTCCATGGAGGCCTTCTGGATCCAGCGGAACGCCTCGGGCTCGGTGAGCCCCATCTTCTCGTTGAGCAGGCCCTTGGCGCGGTCGACGAGCTTGCGGGTCTCGAAGCGCTCGACCATGTCGGCGACCTCGGCCTCGAGGGTGAGGATCTGGGCGTACCGCGAGAGGGCGATCTCGATCGCGGGCAGCAGGTCGTTGGGCGTGAAGGGCTTCACGACGTAGGCGAGCGCTCCGGCCTCGCTGGCGCGCTCGACGAGCTCCTTCTGGCTGAAGGCGGTGAGCAGGACGACGGGCGCGATGTGCGCCTTCGAGAGGCGCTCGGCCGCCGAGATGCCGTCGAGCTGGGGCATCTTGACGTCCATGATGACGAGATCGGGGCGCAGCTCGGTGGCGAGGGCCACAGCGGTCTCGCCGTCGCCGGCCTCGCCGACGACCTCGAAGCCGTTGTCGCGGAGGATCTCCACGATGTCGAGGCGGATGAGGGATTCGTCTTCGGCGACGACGACCCGACGGGGTGCGGTCGACGAGGGTTCCTGGTCAGTCACGCCGATGAGCCTACGGTATTCTCGACGGGCTGGTGATGAGCCGGTGTGGCGGAATGGCAGACGCGGGGCACTCAAAATGCTCTGTCCGAGAGGGCTTGTGGGTTCGAGTCCCACCACCGGTACCCGCCTGGTCGCGCGGTGCGCGCCTCCGCTCGCTAGCGTCGTCGGATGAGCACCGACCCCTGGCCCCTGTTCTCGCTGGAGCTGCGCACGCCGCGGCTCGAGCTGCATCCGGTCCGCGACGCCGACCTCGGCCCTCTCGCCGAGGCAGCCCTCGCGGGCGTGCACGAGAGCGGCCGCTCGCCGTTCCCCTCCCCCTGGGCCGAGGCGCCGGCGGAGCGCCTGCCCGGCGAGCTCGCCCGCTTCCACTGGTCGCAGCGCGCGCAGACGACGCGGGAGTCGTGGCGCGTCGCGTTCGCCGTGGTCGAGGACGGCCGGGTCGTCGGCTGCCAGGACGTGGTCGCCGAGTCCTTCGCCGCCACCCGCACCCTGACCTCGGGCTCGTGGCTCACCCGCTCGGCGCAGGGCCGCGGCCTCGGGCGGGAGATGCGAGCGGCCGTCCTCCTCCTCGCCTTCGACCACCTCGGAGCCGAGGTCGCCGAGAGCGCCGCTCTCGCCTGGAACACCCGCTCGATCCGGGTCTCGGAGGCCCTCGGCTACCGGCCGAACGGGACGCACCGGATCGTCGGTCCGGACGGTGCGCCGGTCGAGGAGCTGCGGTTCCGCGTCACACCGGAGACCCTGGTGCGGCCGGAATGGACGCTGGAGGCCTCGGGGATCGACGCCGCACGAGCGGTCCTCGTCCAGGATCCGCTCGGTCCGCCCTCCCCCGTCTGATTCACCAGAACATCGTGCCCGGCGAGCCCTTGAACGGACCGACCACGCGCGAGGTGATCCAGCCGCCGTAGAAGTCGCCCGGCTGCGGCTGGACCGCCTCGCCGTCGACCGTGCAGGAGTCCATCCGGCCGGGGTAGAGGGCGACGGTGTCGACGAGGGCCTCGAAGCCGGCCATCGGCTCGGGGTAGGTCCAGCCCGCCGCCTCCGCGACCGCTCCTCCTCCCCCGCGCACGGTCAGGTAGGAGGCCGCGCCCTTGAACTCGCAGATGCTGCGGCCGGGCGCGGGCTCGAGCGCCCCGGGCGCGAACGAGGACACGGGGAGGTAGTAGACGGGAGGGTGGCTCGTCTCGAGGACGCGGAGAGCGTCGCGGGACTCGGCGACGACGACGCCGCCCAGCCGCACGACCACGTGCTCGGTGGTGGTCTCGACCCTCGGGGGTCGCGGGTAGTCCCAGACGGATTCCTGGCCCTCGGCGGGCGGCACGCGCTTCATCCCGCTCACGCTACGCGGCGGGGAGCGGTGCTCCGGCGCCTCCCAGAGGATGCCCGGGCGGACGCCGCGGCTCCGCAGATCCCCGCCGCCGGGACGCGCGGGGGCCCCGGTCGCGTAACGTCGTCCCTGCGGCGGAACCCCGAGCCCGCGCGCAGAAGGAATCCAGAGTGCCCACCGAATGCATCCACGGCCTCGACATCGCGCTCTGCGACGTCTGCACCCCGAAGAAGCTCCCCGAGCAGGTCGGCCGTGCCACCCGCGCCCCCGCGCGCGTGCCCGGGACCTCCCGTGCGGCCACCGCCCGCGCCGCCGCCCGCGGCACGGCGCGCGAGAAGCCCCTGCCGAAGGTCGACATCGCCGCGCAGCGGATCTACCACGTCACCCACCTCGACAACCTCGAGGCGATCGTCGCCGCCGGCGCGATCCTGGCGGACCAGCAGCTCCAGGAGCGCCCCGCGATCGACGTCAGCGCCGAGACCACCCGCGAGCACCGCCGTGCCGTGCAGGTGAAGGACGGCGTCAGCGTCGCCGGCTTCGTGCCCTTCTTCCTCTCCCCCGACGCCGCCCTCTGGGCCGACCTGCGCGGCGAGCGGGTCGCTCCGCACTGGTCGCCGAGCGCCCACGAGACCACCGCTTCGCAGTACGTCGTCCTGGTGGGCTCGCTCGCCTCCGCCCCGGTCCTGAGCGACGGCGACGCCTCCCACGTCCTCACGCGCTTCACCGAGGGCGACGCGCTCGTGCGCACCTTCGCGCGCCTCCTGGTCGACGAGCCGGCCCTGCGCAGCGCCGAGGCGCTCGTGCCCGAGCGCTTCCCGCTCGAGGGCGTCGCGACGGTCGGCGTGGCGTCGGTCGCCGCCCGCAACCGCGTCAAGGCTCTCTTCGAGGGCATCGACGCCTCTCCCCGCGTCGCCGTCTACCCGCCGTGGTTCCACCCGGTGGCCGAGGAGGAGTGACCCGGCGCTAGTCGGCCTCGAGGAGGTCGAGGCGGTCGGCCAGGTACCGGCGCAGCGGCATCAGTCCCTGCTCGCCCAGACCGGGCGCCCAGCGCACGAGCACCTCGGAGCCGCGCAGGGCCAGCGGCTCCTGGCCCGACTCGAGCGCTGCGGCGTCCAGTGCGAGGCGCCGCCAGCCGTAGTTGACGATCTCGCCCTCCTGGAACGGACCGTCGAAGGCGGCGCGCCGGATCTCGCGGCGCGCCTCCTGCGACTCGGACTGGTTGTTGGCGTGCAGCGGAGCGACGGCACGAGTGACCGATCCCGTCGCGAGGAGCTCGCCCTCGCGTCCGAGGAGCACCACGCCGAGGCGCCACGCGCGGGTCACCGGCGCCATCACCGGCTTGCGGCGGAAGCCGAGGATCGCGCGCGGCGTCCGCAGCTCGGCGACGGCCTGGTCGGCGATGCCGCGGGCGTCGAGCTCTGCGGAGAGCTCGCGCAGGAGCGCGGCCAGATCGGCGGCGGCCTGCTCGGCCCCGGGTGCTGCGGGCATCGCTCCTCCTCGGCTCGTCCCGCCAGCCTACGGGCGCGGTGTGCACCGGCCACCCCGCTCCGCACCGCTAGCATCGCCTGACGACACCGAGGAGGACGAGCGATGCGCGTCATCATGATGGGCCCGCCCGGCGTGGGCAAGGGCACCCAGGCGGCCGTGCTGTCGCGCGAGCTGGGGGTGCCGGCGATCTCCACCGGCGATCTGTTCCGCGCGCACGTCGCCGACGGCACCGACCTCGGACGGCGTCTGCGGGCGCTCGTGGAGGCCGGCGAGTACGTGCCGGACGAACTGACGAACGCCCTGGTCGCCGAGCGCATCGCCGAGGAGGACGCCCGGGACGGGTTCATCCTCGACGGCTACCCGCGCACGCTCGCCCAGGTGGACGCGCTGGCGGAGCTCCTCGAGGAGCGGGGCACGCCGCTCTCGTGCGTCGTGCTGCTGACGGCCGACGCGGACGTGGTCCTCGAGCGGCTGCACGTGCGGGCGCAGGAGCAGGACCGCGCCGACGACGACCCCGAGGTGGTGCGGAACCGGATCGAGGTCTACGAGCGCGAGACGGCTCCTCTGGCGGAGGTCTACGACGAGCGCGAGCTCCTGGTGCGGATCGACGGCTCCGCCTCGCAGGACGAGGTCGCCGCGAGGATCATCGCGGCGTGCCGGCCCGAGTGAGCCGACCCGCCGCGACGCGGGGTCAGATCGCCGAGGCGAGGACCTCGTCGAGCTTGGCCGAGGCCTCCTCGTCGGTGCCCTTCAGGGCGAGCGAGAGCTCCGACACGAGGATCTGACGCGCCTTGAGGAGCATCCGCTTCTCGCCGGCCGAGACGCCGCCCGCCTGCTCGCGGCGCCACAGGTCGCGGACGACCTCGCTGACGCGGTACACGCTGCCGCTGGCCATCTTCTCCTGGTTGGCCTTGAAGCGGCGGGACCAGTTGCTGGCCTCCTCCGCGACGTCGCTGCGCAGGACGTCGTAGACCGCCTGGACTCCGGCGTCGTCGATGATCTCGCGGACGCCGACGAGCTCGGCGTTCTCGACGGGGAGGGTGATGGTGAGCTCGCTCGTGTGCACGTTCATCGTCATGAACGTCTTCTCGACGCCCTTGACCGAGCGCTTCTCGAGCCCGGTGATCGTCACCGCTCCGTGGTGCGGGTAGACCAGGGTCTCGCCGACCTCGAATGTCATCATGTCGTGCCTTTCGTCGTGGGGCGTGGTGGGAGTGAGGAGTCCAGGGGGCGCAGCGGCGCCGCGGCGAGCCAGGCCGGGAGCAGCGCGACGAGGTGCTCGACCAGCTCCTCGTCGGTGCCGTCGAGGGAGCCGGCGAGCCAGGCGCCGACCACGGAGAGGACGCCGCCGGCCGCGAAGACCGCGGTGAGCTCGGGGTCGACCGCTGCGGGGACGTCGACCCGGGCGAGCACCTCGCGGTGCAGGGCGAGCGCCGTGTCGAGCACGGCGTCGTCGGAGGCGACCCGGGCGGAGGGCCGCGCGCGGAGCCGGGCATGGAAGGCGTGGCGGTCGACCAGCCGCTCGACGAGCCGCGAGTAGCCGCGCTGCAGGGCGTCGGCTCCGGAGCGGTCGGCGGGATCGCCCTCGGCGACGTCGGCGACCACGAGGTCCTGGCGGAGCAGCGCGGAGGCGACTCCCGCCGCGTCGTCGAAGTGGGCGTAGAACGAGCTGCGGCTGATCCCGGCCTCGCGCACGATGTCGCTCACCGCGATGCCCTCGGCCCTCTCGCCGTCGCTCTGCATGACGAGCCGCTCGACCGCGTCGAACACGCGGCGGCGGGTGCGCCGGGCTCGCGGATCGGCGGAGCCGAGCGCCGAGGGGGACTCCGCCGCGGGCACGGAGGCGAGGCGGGCGGGAGTCATCGACGTCAGTCTACCACTTCCCGGACAGGTGTACGGGAAGAGCGTCAGGCGCCCGTACGAACCTGGTCGAGGCCGGCGATGCGGTCGATCGCGGCCTGCTCGCTCGGCGAGACCCGGCCGAGATACCGGCCCAGGAACACGAACAGCAGGCGGTTCGCCGTGATCGCGGGCCACCACGGGCGCCGGAGGCCCAGGAGCCTCCGCACCTCGGGGCTGAGTGAGGCGACCGCGCCGGCGAACAGCAGCGGGTAGACCACGCCCGCCTCGCCCGGCAGCCGGATGTCGCGGAGGAAGCCGACCGCCTCGTGCACGCGTGCGTCGGGCTTGAGCTCGCCCGCGAATCCGGCGAGCTGCGCGCGGAGCTCCGCGACGCTCTCGGGCGGATCCTGCACTCCGAGCAGCCGGCCGGAGGCGGCCCACTCGCGCACGTAGGCGTCGGGGCCGCCGGGGATCCGTCCGCCCCAGATCTCGTGGGCGCCGAGGAACGCGTCGGTGAAGGCGTCGTGCACCCAGAGCAGCAGGCGGGGGTCCTGCGCCGAGTAGGAGCGCTCACGCCCGCCGGCGTCCTCGTAGGAGCCGACGATCCGCTCGTGCACGCCGGTCACCCAGCGCGCCGCTCCGCTCGCCGCGGCGGTGTCGCCGAAGCTGGTGGTCAGGACCCAGCGGACCGTGTTGTCGAGCCGGCCCATCGGGTCCTCGCGGTAGCGGGAGTGGTCGTGCACACCGGCCATCGCTCCGGCGTGGAGGGTCTGCATGAGCAGAGCCCGCACTCCGGCGATCATCGTGGGCAGGCCGCCGTTGACCGCCCAGACCGCGCTGCCCGGTCCGAAGAGCCCGGCGTCGTCGCCCTTCTCGAGTGCCACGATCCAGTCGGCGCGGGGGCGGGGGCGGCGGCGTCTCATCCGCTCAGTGTGCGCTCGGATCCTGGGCCGCGGCTGGCCGTTCTGTCACCCTTCGTGGGGCCGTGGTCACTCGGCCAGCAGTTCGCGGACGTCGTCGGCCGACAGCGCCCGGGCGAAGAGCTCGCCCTCGTCGAGCACCGCCGTGCTGAGGCGGCCCTTGCGCTCCTGGAGGCGCACGATCTTCTCCTCGATCGTGTCCGTCGCCACCAGCCGGTACACGTTCACCCGCCGCTCCTGGCCGATGCGGTGCGCGCGGTCGACGGCCTGCGCCTCGGCCGCCGGGTTCCACCACGGGTCGAGGATGAAGACGTGGTCGGCCTCGGTGAGGGTGAGCCCGGTGCCGCCCGCCTTCAGGCTGATCAGGAAGACGGGCGCGGCTCCCGAGCGGAACTCCTCGATCACTCCCGCGCGGTCCCGCGTGGAGCCGTCGAGCTGCACGAACGGGATGCCGCGCCGACGCAGCCGCTCCCCCGCCCGCTCCAGGTACGAGGTGAAGGTGCTGAAGACGAGGGCCCGACGGCCTTCCGCGATCACGTCGTCGAGCTGCTCGACGAGCACGTCGAGCTTCGCGGACGGGACGTGCCGGTAGGCCGGGTCGACCAGGGACGCGTCGAGCGCGAGCAGGCGCAGGAGGGTGAGCGATCGGAACACCGTGAAGCGCTGCCGGTCGAGGTCGTCGACCAGGCCCAGGAGCTTCCGCCGCTCGCGCTGGAGGTAGCCGTCGTAGAGCACCCGGTGGGCGGGCGTCAGCGCGACCTCGATCGTCTGCTCCTGCTTCTCGGGGAGCTCCGGCGCCACCGCCTCCTTGGTGCGGCGGAGCAGGAACGGACGCAGTCGCCGGCGCAGTCTCTCGAGGCGGCGGCGCGCGCCCTCGGTGTGGCTGACGGTCCGTCCCTCGGACAGATCGGGCGAGGCGATGCCGACGGGCGCCTCCGCGTGCAGGATCGGCCGGGTGTACTCCTCGCGGAAGCGGCGCAGCGGCGGCAGGAGCCCGGGCGCCACCAGGGCGAGGACCGCCCAGAGCTCGTCGAGCGAGTTCTCCAGCGGTGTGCCGGTGAGCGCGAGCGTGACGGGCGCGCCGACCCCGCGGGCGGCCCGGTGCGTCTGCGAGGCGGGGTTCTTGACGAACTGGGCCTCGTCGAGGATCAGCGCCGACCACGTCCTCGACGCCCAGCGCTCGCCGCCGAGGCGCAGGACCGCGTAGCTGGTGAGGACCACGTCCGCGTCGGCCGGGATCGCGTCGAGCGCGCCCTCCCGCGAGCTCGCGACGACGTGGACGCGCAGGGCGGGCGCGAAGCGCTCGGCCTCCGAGCGCCAGCCCGGCACGACCGAGGTGGGGGCGACCACGAGGAACGGCGCGCGGCGGATCCCGGCGCGGCCCGCCTCCTCGACCGCGTCGAGCATCATGGCCAGCGCCTGCAGGGTCTTGCCGAGGCCCATGTCGTCGGCCAGGATCCCGCCGAGCCCGTGACGGAGGCGGTGCACGAGCCAGGCGTAGCCCGCCCGCTGGTACGGACGCAGCCGGGCGGTCAGGCCCTCCGGCGGCTCCACGTCCTCCGGCGACCCGGCGGCCAGCGCGGAGTCGAGCACGGCGCGCCACGCGTCGGAGGGGACGCTCTCGTCGGCGAGCTCCTCCAGCTCGTTCCACAGCCCGGCCTGGTGCCGGCCGAGCCGCGGTCCCGTCTCCCACTCCTCGAGCTCGTCCGCCCGGGTCAGCAGCTCCCGGAGCCGGTCGAGGCCGGGGTGCGCGAGCGAGAGGTAGGAGTGGTCGACCAGGCGGATGCGGTCGCCGCCCGCGGCCAGAGCGCGGAAGAGGGGCAGGAACGGCACGGTCGCGTCGCCGATGGTCACGACGACGCCGAGGTCGAACCAGTCGGCGCTCTCGGTGTCGACCGCGGTGATGGTGAGCGTGAGCGGTCCGGTCAGCAGGCGGTAGTCCGGGGCCGCGCCCTCGCGCTCGATCCGGACCCCGCCGATCCCCTCCAGCTGCGGGAGCTGCTCCACCACGAACACCGCCGCCTCGGCCCCGCGCAGGACCGCGCTCGTCCCCGGCTCCGGCACGAGAGCGGACCCGGCCTCGCCGAGCACCGAGCGCACCCGGCGGAGCACCGCGCGCTCGAGAGCGGCGTCGGCCGTGCCGTCGAGCTCGCCCGCGCGATCGGCCGAGCGGCGCCAGTGCCAGCCCACGCTGACGGCGCGCCGCGGCTCGAACGAGACCGTGCAGACCAGGCGCGGGGGCTCCGGATCGTCCAGGACGAGGTCGACGCCCTCCTCGCGCACCGCGACGCGGCCGCGGAGGGCGGGGAGGTGCTCGCCGACGAACTCGGGCACGTCCTCCGCCGGGACCTCCGTCTCCTCGGGGTGGTCGAGGAGCCGCAGCTCCTCGTCGTCGAAGGGCAGGGACGCGGGCGCGAGCAGGAGCGAGGACGGATCGCCGCCCTCGACCGCGTAGACGCCGTGCCGGGCGACCGGACGCGCCGACTCGGGTGCGTGCTCCGCGCCGTCGATCCGCAGGACGGGCCGCAGCCGCAGGCCTCCCGCCTCCGCCGAGACCGTCACCGCCACATGGGCGGGACCGGCGAGGCGGACCGCGCCCTTCTCCGGGGCGAGCAGCGGGATCCCGGCGGCCTGCGCCTGCTCGAGCAGCCGCCAGAGCAGCGGGCTCTCGTAGTCGTCGAGGTGGATCCAGTCGGGGTCCTGCCCCAGGTGGACGGTGCGCGTGGCGCGGTGCAGGGCCGCGAACTCGGCGAACCAGCGCTGGTGAGCGGGGTCGAGCGAGAGCCGGTGGGTCTGGAAGTTCAGCGACTTCCAGGTGAGGGTGGTGCGGTTCCAGGCGCCCCCGCGCCCGCGGACGACGGGGCGGGTGGCCAGACGGTGGTCGCGGCGCTCGGCGGCGTCGTAGGTCTTCGCCGTGACGCGCTCGCTCGCCGGCGCCCGCCAGGGATCGTCGGCCCGGCGCACCAGCCGGCGCAGCTCGAACTGCAGCCCGATCGGAGTGAGGACGGGCGGCGACTCGGCCTCGGCGGGTCCGCTGAGCTCGCCGACGCGGGCGCGCCAGGAGGAAGGGGTCGACTCGGGAGGCACCGCCCCATGCTGCCACGCGCCGCCGACACCCCCGCCCGCACCGCGTGACGGGCAGAATCGGAGGATGACCAGCAGCGACTCCCCCGCGCCCACCGTCCTCACCCTCGGCAGCGAGAGCCTGCGCCTCGCCCTGACGACCGCCGGGGCCGAGATGACGTCCCTCCGCGACGACGAGGGCCGCGAGTACCTGTGGCAGGCCGGCCCGGAGTGGCGCCGGCACGCTCCCGTCCTGTTCCCGATCATCGGGCGCCTCCCCGGCGACACGCTGCACCACGACGGCGCGGACCACCGGATGGGGCAGCACGGCTTCGCGCGGGACCGGGTCTTCGAGCTCGCGGGCGTCTCGGCGGACGAGGCGGTGTTCCGGCTCCGGAGCGACGACGCCACGCGCGCGGTGTTCCCCTTCGACTGGACGCTCCTCATCGCCTACGCCGTGACCGGCGCCTCGCTCCGGATCACCCAGACCGTCGAGAACAGGGGTCCCTCTCCGCTGGGCTTCTCGCTCGGCAACCACCCGGCCTTCGCGCTGCCGCTGCCCGAGGGCCGCGGCGAGCACCGCATCCGCTTCGCGCAGCCCGAGCCGGAGGGGTACCGCCGCGCTCCGGAGAACCTGCTGCTCGAGGCGCGCCACCCGGCGCCGCTCGAGGACGGGGTCCTGACAGTGGACGACGCGCACTTCGAGGAGGGCGTGATGATCTTCGACGAGCCGCGCCGGCGGACCCTCCGGCTCGAGGCCGACGGCGCCGCCCGCGCGATCGTCGTCGACACCGGGGACTTCGACGTGGTCGGCGTGTGGAAGCCCGTCGGGGCCCCGTTCGTCTGCCTCGAGCCCTGGCGGAGCGTCCCGACCCCCGAGGGCTGGGACGGCGACATCGTCGACAAGCCGCGCCAGATCGTCCTCGAGCCGGGCGGCCGGCGGTCGCTGTCCTACAGCATCGCGCTGAGCTGAACGTCCTCGCGCTGGATCTGCGCGTCGAGCAGCTCGAAGCGGCGGATGATCAGCCCCTCGCGGGTGGCCCAGGGGCAGATCACCAGCGTCTCGATGCCGAGGGCGTCCATGGCCGCCTCCGCGACGAGAGCGCCCGCGAGCAGCTGCGGAGCCCGCAGAGCGGAGACGCCGGGCAGCGCTGAGCGGTCGGCCGCGCTGATCGCGGCGAGGCGAGCGGACCACAGCCGGAGGTCGACCAGGTGCAGCTCCCGGCGCACCAGCGGACCGGCGGCGCTCGGAGCGGCGCCGGTGATCCGCGCCAGAGACCGGAAGGTCTTCGACGTGCCTGCGACCAGGTCGGGGCGCCCCAGGGCGAGGAAGCCGCGGACGGGCTCCGCGAGCACCTCGCGGGCGTGACGCCGGGCAGCCTTCACGCTCGTGGCCGAGGCGGGATCGCCGACCAGCAGGTCCCGCGTCACCCGCCCCGCTCCGAGCGGGACCGACACGGCGAGCTCGGGCACCTCGTCCACGCCCATCGAGAGCTCGAACGAGCCGCCGCCGATGTCGAGGTCCAGGATCGAGCCCGCGCCCCAGCCGAACCAGCGGCGCACGGCGAGGAAGGTGGCCGACGCCTCCGCCTCGCCGCCGAGCTCCTGGAGGTGCACGCCCGTCTCGGCGCGGACCCGGTCGAGGACCGCCGCGCCGTTGCCGGCCTCGCGGATCGCCGAGGTCGCGAACGCCAGCAGGTCCTCCGCGCGGTGCTCGCGGGCGACCTCGGCGGCCTCGGTCACGAACGCGATCAGCTCGCGCTGGCCACGCTCGGTGATCTCCCCCGCCTCGTCGAGGTGCGCCACGAGAGCGAGGCTCCGCTTGTGCGAGCGGTAGGGCACCGGGCGGGCGCCGGGGTGCGCGTCGACGAGGAGCAGGTGGACCGTGTTGGAGCCGATGTCGAGCACGCCGAGTCGCATGGGTCCACGGTATCCGCCCGCGGAGGCGCGTCCCGCCACGCGGACCGCCGGGGAACGCCGGAGGGCCCGGCCGCTCGCGCGACCGGGCCCTCCGGGGGTGCTGGACTCAGTGGTCCCAGTTCTCGACCCTGTCGGCCGAGCTGGACGAGCCGACGATGTGCACCCGCATGTCGTTCGTCGTGCCGGCGCGCCCGGGGGGCGATCCGGAGACGACGACCACGGTCTCGCCCGCCTGGGCGAGGCCCTCGCGGAGCAGCACCGCGTCCACCTGCGCGAACATCGCGTCGGTGTGGTTGACGCGCGGCGTGACGAAGGACTGGACGCCCCAGTTCAGCGCCATGCGGCGCCGGACGGCGGGCTCGGGGGTGAAGCCGATGATCGGGATGCCGTGGCGCAGGCGCGTCATGCGGCGGACCGAGTCGCCCGACTCGGTGAACACGCAGAGGAACTTCGCCTCGACGAACTCGGCGACCTCGGCGGCGGCCAGCGTGACGGATCCGCCCTGGGTGCGGGGCTTGCTCCCCAGCGGGGGGATGCGCTCCAGGCCGTGCTCCTCGGTGGACTCGACGATGCGGGCCATGGTCTGCACGGTGACGACGGGCCAGGCTCCGACGCTGGTCTCGCCCGAGAGCATGACCGCGTCCGCGCCGTCGAGGATGGCGTTCGCGACGTCCGAGGCCTCGGCCCGCGTGGGGCGGGGGCTCTCGATCATCGACTCGAGCATCTGGGTCGCGACGATGACCGGCTTCGCCCAGCGGCGGGCGAGCTCGACGGCGTGCTTCTGCACGATCGGCACCGCCTCGAGGGGCAGCTCGACGCCGAGGTCGCCGCGGGCGACCATGATGCCGTCGAAGACGTCGATGATCTCCTGCAGGTTGTCGACCGCCTGCGGCTTCTCGATCTTGGCGATGACGGGAGCCTTGCGGCCCTCCTCCGCCATGATCTCGTGCACGCGCTCGATGTCGCTGGCGTTGCGCACGAAGGAGAGGGCGATGATGTCGGCGCCGAGGCGGATCGCCCAGCGGAGGTCGTCCTCGTCCTTCTGGGAGAGGGCGGGGACGTTGACCGCGACACCGGGCAGGTTGATGCCCTTGTTGTTCGAGACGTTGCCGGGGACGACGACCTCGGTGACGACCCGGGGGCCCTCGACGGCGGTGACGCGGACAGCGACCTTGCCGTCGTCGATGAGGAGCATGTCGCCCGGGTTCACGTCGTCCGGGAGGCCCTTGAACGTGGTGCCCGAGAGCTCGCGCGTGCCGAGGACGTCCTCGGTGGTGATGGTGAAGACGTCGCCCTCGGCGAGGGCGTACGGGCCGCCCTCGAACTTGCCGAGGCGGATCTTCGGACCCTGCAGGTCGACGAGGATCGCGACCGCGCGCCCGGCGTCGTCCGCGGCCTTCCGCACGATGCGGTAGATGCCTTCGTGGACGTCGTAGCTTCCGTGACTGAGGTTCATGCGGGCCACGTCCACGCCGGCGTCGATGATCGCACGAATGGTCTCGTACGACGACGTTGCCGGGCCGAGGGTGGCGACGATTTTCGCTCGTCTCATTGAGGGGGTGCTCCGTTGTTCTGCGCCCGGAGGCGCGTCGTTAGCGGGGAGGGTGAGCTGATTGCTGGCGGGCCGAGACTATCGCGTCCCGGGGACTAGAGCGTGAAGCCCCGGTCGTTGGGGCCGACCGGCGCCGGCAGCTGGGTCGTGCCCTCGAGGTAGCGGTCGACCTCGGCCGCGACGGAGCGGCCCTCCGCGATCGCCCAGACGATCAGGGACTGGCCGCGCCCGGCGTCGCCGGCCACGAAGACGCCGGGGACGGTGGTCTCGAAGGCGTCGCCGCGCGCGACGTTGCCGCGCTCGGTGAAGGGGACGTCGAGCTGGCGGCCGAGGTGGTCCGCCTCCGGGCCGGTGAAGCCGAGGGCGAGCAGGACCAGGTCGGCCGGGATCTCGCGCTCGGTGCCCGCCTTGGGGACGCGGCGCCCGTCGAGGTACTCGGTCTCGGCCACGCGCACCGCGCGGACCTCGCCGCCCTCGTTCGCGAGGAACTCCACGGTCGACGCGAGGAACATCCGCTCCCCGCCCTCCTCGTGGGCGCTCGAGACCTCGAACACGGTCGGGTCCATCGGCCAGGGCTGGCTGTCCGGGCGCTGCGACGGCGGCTGCTGCCCGATCGCCAGGTTCGTGACCGACGCGGCCTTCTGGCGGTGGGCGGTGCCGATGCAGTCCGCTCCGGTGTCGCCTCCGCCCAGGACGACGACGTGCTTGCCCTCGGCCGAGATCTGCTCGAAGACGCGGTCGCCCGCGATCGCGCGGTTCGACTGCACGAGGTACTCCATGGCGAAGTGCACGCCGTCGAGGTCGCGACCCGGGATCGGCAGGTCGCGCGGCACGAGAGCACCGGTGGCGACCACGACCGCGTCGTAGCGCGCCCGCAGGTCGTCCCAGGTGATGTCGGAGCCGATGTCGACGCCCGCGCGGAACCGGGTGCCCTCGGCCTTCATCTGGTTCAGGCGGAGCTCGAGGTGCTTCTTCTCCATCTTGAAGTCCGGGATCCCGTAGCGCAGGAGGCCGCCGATGCGGTCGTCGCGCTCGTAGACCGCGACGGTGTGCCCGGCGCGGGTGAGCTGCTGAGCGGCGGCGAGCCCCGCCGGGCCGGAGCCGACGACCGCGACGGTCTTGCCGGTCAGGCGCTCCGGCGGGTGCGGCTGCACCCAGTCGTTGCCGAAGGCCTGATCGATGATCGAGACCTCGATCTGCTTGATCGTGACGGCGGGCTGATTGATGCCGAGCACGCAGGACGACTCGCACGGCGCCGGGCAGAGCCGGCCCGTGAACTCCGGGAAGTTGTTCGTCGCGTGCAGGCGCTCGATCGCCTGGCGGCCCTCGCCGCGCCACATCAGATCGTTCCACTCGGGGATCAGGTTCCCCAGCGGGCAGCCCTTGTGGCAGAACGGGATGCCGCAGTCCATGCAGCGGCCCGCCTGCCGGCGCAGCACGGCGGAGTCGCCCTGCTCGTAGACCTCTTTCCAGTCCATCAGGCGGACGGACACGGGACGCCGCTTGGGCAGCTCCCGGTCCTGCACCTTCAGGAACCCCTTGGGATCAGCCACCGGTCACCTCCAGAATCCGTCCCCAGACGACGTCGCCGTCGGGGTCGAGCCCCTCCTCCACAGCGGATGCGCGCGTCGCGAGCACCGCGGCGAAGTCGCGGGGCAGTACCTTGACGAAGCGCGAGACCGTTCCGTCGAAATCGTCGAGCATCCCCTGGGCCAGGGTCGACTCGGTCTCCGCGACGTGCCGCTCGAGCAGGTCGCGCAGGATCTCCACGTCGGCGCTGCCGAGCTCGGAGAGGGTCAGCTCGCCGGAGGCGATCGCGTCGCGGTTCACGAGCTCGCGGCGCAGGCCGTGGATGTAGGCCGTGCCGCCCGACATGCCGGCGCCGAGGTTCCGCCCGGTCTCGCCGAGGATCACCGCCAGGCCGCCGGTCATGTACTCGAGCGCGTGGTCGCCCACTCCCTCGACCACCGCGGTGGCGCCGGAGTTGCGGACCAGGAAGCGCTCGCCGACCATCCCGCGGATGAACATCGTGCCCTGGGTCGCCCCGTAGCCGATCACATTGCCCGCGATCACGTTCGTCGAGGCGTCGAAGGTGCTGCGGCGGTCCGGCCGCACCACGATCTGGCCGCCCGAGAGGCCCTTGCCGACGTAGTCGTTGGAGTCGCCCTCGAGCCGCAGCGTGATGCCGGCGGGGAGGAACGCTCCGAGCGACTGCCCGGCCGAGCCGCGGAGCGACACGACGATGGAGTCGGCCGGCAGGCCGTTCTCGCCGAATCGGACGGTGACCTCGTGGCCCAGCATGGTGCCGACGGCGCGCTCGGTGTTCTTGATCTCGCGCTCGATCCGCACGGTGCCGCGGTGGTCGAGCACGTTCGCCGCGAGGCGGATCAGCTCGTTGTCGAAGTGGTGCTCGAGCTCGTGCTCCTGCGCGCGGCCGTGGCGGCGAGGCTCCTCCGCCGTGAAGACCGGTCCGACGAGGATCGGCGTCAGGTCGAGCCCGCTCGCCTTCCAGTGCTCGATCGCCTGGTCGACGTCGAGCAGCTCGCGGTGGCCGACGATCTCGTCGACGCTCCGGAAGCCGAGCTGCGCGAGGTACTCGCGCACCTCCTGGGCGATGAACTCGAAGAAGTTGACGACGAACTCGGGCTTGCCGGAGAACCGCTGGCGCAGCTCCGGGTTCTGCGTCGCGACGCCCACCGGGCAGGTGTCGAGGTGGCAGACGCGCATCATGATGCAGCCCTCGACGATCAGCGGAGCCGTCGCGAAGCCGAACTCCTCGGCTCCGAGCAGCGCGCCGATGACGACGTCGCGACCGGTCTTCATCTGGCCGTCGACCTGCACGACCACGCGGTCGCGCATGCCGTTGAGCATCAGCGTCTGCTGGGTCTCGGCCAGGCCGAGCTCCCAGGGCGTGCCCGCGTGCTTGAGCGAGTTCACCGGGCTCGCGCCGGTGCCGCCGTCGTGACCCGAGACGAGGATCACGTCGGCGAGGGCCTTCGCGGTGCCGGCGGCGACCGCTCCGATGCCCGACTGGCTGACCAGCTTCGCGTGGATGCGCGCCGACGGGTTCGCCCGCTTGAGGTCGAAGATCAGCTGCTTCAGGTCCTCGATCGAATAGATGTCGTGGTGCGGCGGCGGCGAGATCAGGCCGACACCGGCGGTCGCGTGCCGAGTGCGCGCGATCCACGGGTACACCTTCGTGGGCGGGAGCTGACCGCCCTCGCCGGGCTTGGCACCCTGGGCGAGCTTGATCTGGATGTCGTCGGCGTGGGTGAGGTACATGCTCGTGACGCCGAAGCGGCCCGAGGCGACCTGCTTGATCGCGGAGCGGCGCTCCGGGTCGAGCAGCCGCTCGGTGTCCTCGCCGCCCTCGCCGGTGTTCGACTTGGCGCCGAGGCGGTTCATCGCGATGGCGAGCGTCTCGTGCGCCTCCGGCGAGATGGAGCCGTAGCTCATCGCGCCCGTCGAGAAGCGCTTGACGATCGCCTCGACCGGCTCGACCTCGTCGATCGGGATCGGCGTGCGCCCCGCGGTGTCGAGCTTGAACATGCCGCGGAGGGTCATCAGCGAGCTCGCCTGGTCGTCGACCATCTTCGTGTACTCGCGGAAGACGTCGTAGCGGCGGTTGCGCGTCGAGTGCTGCAGGCGGAACACCGTGTCCGGGTTGAACAGGTGCGGGGCGCCGTCGCGGCGCCACTGGTACTCGCCGCCGACCGCCAGGCGCTCATGCGCGACGATCGCGCCGTCCTCGGGGTACGCGGCGCGGTGACGCGCGGCGTTCTCCTCGGCGACGACGTCGATGCCGATGCCGCCGAGCTTCGAGACGGTGCCGGTGAAGTACTGGTCGACGAACGCCTGGCTGAGGCCGACGGCCTCGAAGGTCTGCGCCCCGGCGTAGCTCGACACGGTGGAGATGCCCATCTTGGACATGATCTTCAGCACGCCCTTGCCGAGCGCCTTGATCACGTTCTTCACGGCCTTCTCCGGCGAGACGTCCGACAGCATGCCGCTGCGGACGAGGTCCTCGCAGGTCTCCATCGCCAGGTACGGGTTGACCGCGGAGGCGCCGTAGCCGATGAGCGTCGCCACATGGTGCACCTCGCGGACGTCGCCCGCCTCGACCACGAGCCCCACTCGCATCCGGTTCTCGGTGCGGATGAGGTGGTGGTGCACGGCGGCGAGCATCAGCAGCGAGGGGATCGGCGCGAGGTCCTTGGTGGAGTCGCGGTCCGAGAGCACCAGGAACTGCGCTCCCGCGGCGATGGCCTCGTCGGCCTCGTCGCACATCTCGTCGATGCGGTCCTGCATCGCGCGGGGTCCCGCGTCGACGCGGTAGAGGCCGCGGATCGTCGTGGTGATGTGGCTCAGCGGGCGCGGCGCGATGTGCTGGATCTTCGCGAGCTCGTCGTTGTCGATGACCGGGAAGTCGAGGACGACCTGGCGCGCGTGCTCGGCACCGGCGGTCAGCAGGTTGCGCTCGGGGCCGAGGCCCAGGCGGAGCGAGGTCACGACCTCCTCGCGGATCGAGTCCAGCGGCGGGTTCGTCACCTGCGCGAAGGCCTGCGTGAAGTAGTCGAAGAGCAGGCGGGGGCGCTTGGACAGGACGGCCACGGGGGTGTCCGAGCCCATCGCTCCGAGCGGCTCCGCACCGGCGCGCGCCATCGGCAGCAGGAGGAGGCGGACCTCCTCCTCGGTGTAGCCGAAGGTGCGCTGGCGGCGGTTGACCGAGGCGGGCGTGTGCACGATGTGCTCGCGCTCGGGGAGGTCCTTGAGGTTGATGCGGCCCTTCTCGAGCCACTCCTCGAACGGACCGGAGGCGGCGAGCTGCCCCTTGATCTCCTCGTCCTCGACGATGCGGCCCTGCTCGGTGTCGACCAGGAACATGCGGCCGGGCTGCAGGCGTCCCTTGCGGACCACCTTCGCGGGGTCGATGTCGAGCACGCCGATCTCGCTGGCGAGCACCACGAGCCCGTCGTCGGTGACGACGTAGCGGCCGGGTCGGAGCCCGTTGCGGTCGAGGGTGGCGCCGACGAGCTCGCCGTCGGTGAAGACGATCGCGGCCGGGCCGTCCCACGGCTCCATGAGCATCGAGTGGTACTCGTAGAACGCGCGGCGCTTCGGGTCGAGCGCGCCGTCCTGGTTCTCCCAGGCCTCCGGCACCATCATCATGATCGCGTGCGGGAGCGACCGGCCGGCCAGATTGAGCAGCTCGACGGTCTCGTCGAACGAGGCGGAGTCGCTGCGGCCGGGCGAGACGATCGGGAACAGCGGGGCCAGGTCGCCCAGCTCGCGGCTCTTCAGCTGCGACTGGCGCGCGCGCATCCAGTTGCGGTTGCCCTGCACCGTGTTGATCTCGCCGTTGTGCGCGATCATCCGGAACGGCTGAGCGAGCGGCCACGAGGGGAAGGTGTTGGTGGAGTACCGGGAGTGCACCAGCGCGAGCTTCGACGCGAAGCGCTCGTCGGACAGGTCCGGGTAGAACGGCTCCAGCTGGAGCGTCGTCACCATGCCCTTGTAGACGAGCGTGCGGCTCGAGAGCGACATGAAGTAGACCTCGAGCTCGCGCTCGACGCGCTTGCGCAGGCGGAAGGTCAGGCGGTCGAGGCGCACGGAGGAGAGGGGCGTGCCGCTCTCGTCGGTCAGCTCGCTCCGGATGAACAGCTGCTCGATCGCCGGCATGGCGGCCCGGGCGAGCGTGCCGATCTCGTCGGGCTGCACGGGCACGGACCGCCAGCCGACCACGGCGAGGTTCTCCTCGCGGGCGATGTCGGCGATCGTCGACTTGACCCGCTCGCGCTCGAACACGTCCACCGGGAGGAAGGCGTTGCCCACCGCGTACTGGCCCAGCGGCGGGAGCTCGAAGGGAGCGACCGCGCGGAGGAACTCGTCCGGGATCTGCGTGATGATCCCCGCGCCGTCGCCCGTTCCCGCGTCGGAGCCGACGGCGCCGCGGTGCTCGAGGTTGCGCAGCGCGTTCAGCGCGGCGTCGATGATGTCGTGGCCGGCGGTGCCGCGCATGGTGGCGACCATCGCGAGACCGCACGCGTCCTTCTCGGCGGCCGGGTCGTACATCCCCTGCGCCGGCGGCATGCCCAGGAAGGGCACGGCGCGGGCCGGGGTCGAGGGCTGGGCGGAGGCCATGGGAACCGTCCTCACGGGGGTGATGGCTGATCGGGACGTCGCTGGCCCGCGGTGGTGGAGGAGGAGCGGCTCCCCGATCGGGAGGGCCGCAGGGTTCTGCCGTGGCGCGAGCGTCGCGCGCCGCCGGCGGTGCCTGCACGACGACCCGCCCGCGGCAGCGCTCGTGGCTGCGCCGCGATGGGGCGGTCGTGGAGGTGTCGGGCACCCGGGAGGCGGTCGCGGAGGCTCCGCGACCTCCGTCAGGTGCGGGAGACCGTCGGCTTCTCGGCGTCGGTGCCGGAAGCAGGGGTGGTGGTGTCGTCGGAGTCGGACTCGACGTCCTCGAATTCTACCGCAGCCGGGGCGGGCGTCCACTCGCGACCCGGCCGGTAGGCCGAGGGCTCGGCGCCCGGGTGCTCGCGCTTCTGGATCACCACGAGGACCAGGCCGATGACCACGGCGATGAGCGCGGCCCAGACGTTGGTGCGGATGCCCCAGAAGAACTCGCTCGGGTCGATCCGGATGGACTCGAACCAGACGCGGCCGATCCCGTACCAGATCAGGTAGGCGGCGAAGACGGTGCCCCACTGCAGCTTGAGACGGCGCTCGAGCAGGAGGATGACCGCGATGCCGACGACGTTCCAGAGGATCTCGTAGAGGAAGGTCGGGTGGAAGAGCGTGCCCGCCGGGAGGCCGACGGGGAAGGCCGGGTTGGTGGTCTCGATCTCGAGGCCCCAGGGCAGGGTCGTGGGCAGGCCGAAGAGCTCGTGGTTGAACCAGTTGCCCAGGCGCCCGAGCGCCTGAGCGGCGAGCATGCCGGGGGCGAGGGCGTCGGCGAAGGTCCAGAAGCGCACTCCTGTCCAGCGGCAGCCGATGAACGCGCCGACCGCGCCTCCGATGAGCCCGCCGAAGATTGCGTTGCCGCCGTTCCAGATGCGGACGACCTCCCACGGGTCGGCGCCGTCGTAGAAGTAGTCGCCGGGGTGGGTGAGCACGTGGTAGGCGCGGGCGCCGACGATGCCGAGCGGCACGGCCCAGATGATGATGTCGAGCACGACCCACGGCTCCGCGCCGCGGCGCTTGAGGCGCTGGTTCGTCATGATCGTCGCCACGATGATCCCCGCGAGGATGCAGAGCGCGTAGGTGTGGATCGCGAGCGTGAAGGTGCCGATCGTGAGGTCGTACTGACTCCACGCGTCGGGGGGGCTCGGAATGCTCAGCGGTACGGACACCGGTACTCGACCTTTCGAAGGAGGGGGTCCCCCGGGCGCGGCTCGGCCGCGCCCCGGTGGGCATCCCGATTGTAGCGGGAGGGTGTCAGCGCGCGGAGCGCAGGCGGGTGCCCTCGGCGAGGCCGCGGGAGGTCTCGGCGACCGCGTCGACCCCGCCGGACGCCAGCGCCCGCACCAGGGCGGATCCGACGATGGCGCCGTCCGCGTAGGCGAGGATCTCGGCGACCTGCTCGCCGGTCGAGATGCCCAGGCCGACGCACGCGCTCTCGGAGCCGGCGGCGCGGAGGCGGTCGACCAGGGCGCGGGCCGCGGAGTCGACATCGGTGCGCGCGCCGGTGATGCCCATCGTCGAGACCGCGTAGACGAATCCACGGCTCGAGTCGACGGCCTGGCGCAGGCGCGTGTCCGTCGAGGACGGTGCCGCGAGGAACACGCGGTCGAGTCCGAGCCGCTCGGAGACGGCGAGCCACTCGGCGCCCTCGTCCGGGATCAGGTCGGGCGTGATGAGGCCGGACCCGCCGGCCTCGGCCAGATCGGTGGCGAAGCGCTCGACCCCGTACTGCAGGACGGGGTTGTAGTAGGTCATCACCAGGACCGGCACGTCGACGCGCGCCCGGATCTCGCGGACGGCCTCGAAGCCGTGGCGGAGGCGGAAGCCGCCCGCGATGGCGGCCTGGGTCGCCTCCTGGATGACGGGTCCGTCCATCACCGGATCGGAGTAGGGCAGACCGAGCTCGATCGCGTCGACGCCGTTCTCGGCCATGGCCACGGCGGCGTCGATGCTGGTCGGCAGGTCGGGGAAGCCGACGGGGAGGTAGCCGATCAGGGCGCCCGCCGCCTCCTCGTTCCGGCGCCGGACGGTCTCGGCGACGCTCGGTCCGCGGCCGCTCACGACTGCACCGCGCCCTGGTCCATGAGGCCGAAGTAGTGCGCAGCGGTCGTCATGTCCTTGTCGCCGCGGCCCGAGAGGTTGACCAGGATGGTGGCCTCGGGGCCGAGCTCGCGCCCGAGCTCCAGCGTGCCGGCCAGCGCGTGCGCGGACTCGATCGCCGGGATGATCCCCTCGGTGCGGCTGAGCAGCATGAGCGCGTCCATCGCGGCCGAGTCGGTGACCGCGCGGTAGTCGGCGCGGCCGATGCTCGAGAGCCACGCGTGCTCCGGGCCGATGCCCGGGTAGTCGAGGCCGGCCGAGATCGAGTGCGACTCGACGGTCTGGCCGTCCTCGTCCTGGAGGAGGAAGCTGCGGGCGCCGTGCAGGACGCCGGGGCGGCCCTTGCTGATGGTCGCCGCGTGGCGGGGGGTCTCGATCCCGTCGCCGCCGGCCTCGAAGCCGACGAGGCGGACCTCGGGGTCGTCGAGGAAGGCGTGGAAGATCCCCATCGCGTTGGAGCCGCCGCCGACGCAGGCGGTGACCGCGGTGGGCAGCGAGCCGGTGAGCTCGAGGACCTGCTCGCGCGCCTCCTCGCCGATGATCTTCTGGAAGTCCCGGACGAGGGCCGGGAACGGGTGCGGGCCCGCGACGGTGCCGAAGATGTAGTTCGTGGTGCCCACGTTCGTCACCCAGTCGCGCATCGCGTCGTTGATCGCGTCCTTGAGGGTGCGCGAGCCGGTCGTCACGGGGATCACCTCGGCGCCGAGCAGGCGCATGCGGGCGACGTTGAGGGCCTGGCGCTCGGTGTCGACCTCCCCCATGTAGACCACGCAGTCGAGGCCGAACAGGGCGGCGGCCGTGGCGGTCGCGACGCCGTGCTGGCCCGCTCCCGTCTCGGCGATGACGCGGGTCTTGCCGATCCGCTTGGTGAGCAGCGCCTGGCCCAGCACGTTGTTGATCTTGTGCGAGCCGGTGTGGTTGAGGTCCTCGCGCTTGAGGATGATCCGCGCTCCGCCGGCGTGCTCGGCGAACCGCGGCACCTCGGTGATGATCGACGGACGGCCGGTGTAGCTGCGGTGCAGCTCCATCAGTTCTGCCGCGAACGCGGGATCGACCTTCGTGCGCTCGTACTCGGCGCTCAGCTCGTCGAGGGCCTCGACGAGGGACTCGGGGACGTAGCGTCCGCCGAACTCGCCGAAGTAGGGGCCGAGTTCATCCCGGAGTGCCATGGGGGTACCGCCTATCGGAGTGGTCAGTGCGCCAGGAAGCCGGCGAGGGTGGAGACGGGGTCGCCGCCGGTGACGAGAGCCTCGCCCACGAGGACGACGTCGGCTCCGGCGCCGCGGTAGTGCGCGACGTCGTCGGCGGTGAGGACGGCCGATTCGGCCACCTTCACCGCGTCGTCGGGGAAGCGCTCGGAGAGGCGGCCGAAGAGGTCGCGGTCGAGCTGGAAGGTGGAGAGGTCGCGGGCGTTCACGCCGATGAGCCGCGCGCCGAGGTCGGCGGCCCGCTCGAGCTCGTCGGCCGAGTGCGTCTCGACGAGCGGGGTCATCCCCAGCTCGAGGACGAGGGCGTGCAGCTCGGCGAGCAGGGGCTGCTCGAGCGCGGCGACGATGAGGAGGACCAGGTCGGCTCCGGCCGCGCGGGCCTCGAGGACCTGGTAGGGCTCGGCGACGAAGTCCTTGCGCAGGACGGGGATCGACACGCGCTCGCGGACCGCCTCGAGGTCCGCGAGGGACCCCTTGAAGCGGCGCTCCTCGGTGAGGACGCTGATCGCGCTCGCTCCCCCGAGCTCGTACTGTCCGGCCAGCTCGGCGGGGACGGGGATGTCGGCGAGGGCTCCGCGCGACGGGCTGGCGCGCTTCACCTCGGCGATGATCCTGACGCGCTCGGCGGGGGCCAGTGCGGCCAGGGCGTCGAGGGCGGGCGCCTGGGCGAGCGCGCGGCGCTCGACGGCTTCGAGCGGGGCGCTCTCGCGGCGCCGGGCCGCGTCGGCCAGGGCGCCGGCGGTGAGGTCGGCGAGCACCTAGGCGCGCGCCTTCGGGTTCGCCTTCGCGCCGTTGACGCCGTAGCCCGCCTTGGCCATGCCCATTCCCACGAGCAGACCCACCACGACCAGGCCGGCCGAGAGCCAGACCACCAGGGGCACGTCGAACCAGAACGCGATCGTGCCGATCGTGAATCCGACCAGCATGATGACGACGGCCGTCCACGCTGCGGGCGAGTGGCCGTGGTTGTCGTCGTCGTGCTCGGTGCTCATGGGTCTCCTCCTGGGGGTGCATCGGGACCAGAGCAGTCTAGCGTGAGGCGCCTGAGCGCCCGGCCCCGGACTCGCCTGCGCAGCCGCCTGCAGGAGGCGGGGATGCCGGACCGCCGGACACGACCCCGGCCGGTGTCAGCGGCCCGAGGTGGGGTCGTCGCCGCGCGAGAGCTCGTCCCACGAGACGACCGGATCGATGTCGCCGTCGTCCGTCTGCACGGTCGACGCGCCGTGGCCGTAGCCGTCGGCGGGCTCGAAGCGGGACGCGCGCTTCCGCGCCGCTCCCGGCCAGCGGCGCGAGGTCGCGAGGACGCCGATCCCGAGCAACGCGGTGAGCACGCCGCAGACCAGGGCGACGACGGGCCAGGCCGTCGCGGAGGACGAGGCCACGAGCGCGGCGACGGACTGCTCCCCCGCGATGGCGGTCGCCTCCGTGACCAGCGAGGCGCCGGCGCGCACGGGGTCGCCCAGTGCCGTCGCGGCCGCGAGCACCACCGAGGCGCCGAGGACGGCCTGGAGCACACCGAGCACGATCCGGAAGACGGGGCCGGCGATGGCGAGGGCCGCGGCGAGAGCGAGGCCCGCGAGCGCCAGGGCGGAGAGCGCGGGCGCGGCGACGGTCCCGGCCACGTCGATCCGCTGGCCCTCCCCCTCGATCGCGGCCAGGGTCAGCGTGGACCAGGTCTGGGTGGAGGCGGTCAGCTCGAGCGCGGCGAGCAGCACGACCCCGAGGATCGCCGTGTACTTCAGCCGCCGTCCGCTCATGCTCACTCCGCCGGGCCGAGGCCGGTGAACGGCACGAGGGGGTCGACGTCGAAGCAGGCGTGCTCGCCCGTGTGGCAGGCTGCGCCGATCTGCTCGACCTGGACCAGCAGGGTGTCGGCGTCGCAGTCGAGGGCGGCACCCCGCACGTACTGCGCGTGCCCGGACGTGTCGCCCTTGCGCCAGTACTCCTGGCGCGAGCGCGACCAGAAGGTGACGCGGCCCTCGGTGAGGGTGCGCCGGAGAGCCTCGCGGTCCATCCAGCCCATCATGAGCACCTCGCGGGTGTCGTGCTGCTGGATGATCGCGGGCAGGAGCCCGGTCGGATCGAAGGCGGCGCGGTCCAGGACGGCGTCGAGCTCGGCGGGGGTCATCGGATCTCGATCCCGGAGGCGGCGAGCGCGCGCTTGACGTCGCCGATCGTCAGCTCGCGGTTGTGGAAGACGGAGGCGGCGAGCACGGCGTCGGCTCCCGCGTCGACGGCCGGAGCGAAGTGCTCGACGGCGCCGGCGCCTCCGGAGGCGATGACCGGCACGGAGCTCAGCTCGCGCATCGCGGCGATCAGCTCGAGGTCGAATCCCTGCTTGGTGCCGTCGGCGTCGATGGAGTTGACCAGCAGCTCCCCGGCGCCGCGCTCGACGGCCTCGGCCGCCCAGGCCAGGGCGTCGAGCTCGGTCTCGCGGCGTCCGCCGTGGGTGGTGACGACGAAGCCGGACGCCGTGGCGTCGCTCCGCTTGACGTCGAGCGAGAGCACGAGCACCTGCGCGCCGAAGACGTCGGCGATCTCGCCGAGGAGCTCGGGCCGGGCGATCGCGGCGGAGTTGACGCCCACCTTGTCGGCGCCGTGCGCGAGCAGTCGCGAGACGTCCTCGGCGCTGCGCACGCCTCCGCCGACCGTGAGCGGGATGAAGACCTGCTCGGCGGTCGCCCGCACCACGTCGTAGGTGGTCGAGCGGTCGTCGACCGTGGCGGTGACGTCGAGGAAGGTCAGCTCGTCGGCGCCCTGCTCGAAGTAGAGGCGGGCGAGCTCGACGGGGTCGCCCGCATCGCGCAGGTTCTGGAAGTTGACGCCCTTCACGACGCGGCCGGCGGCGACGTCGAGGCAGGGGATGACGCGGACGGCGAGACTCATCGGCTCCCCCTCTACAGGCGCGCGGCGTGGATGGAGGTGACTAGGATCGCGCGGGCGCCCAGGTCGTACAGGCGGTCCATCACCTGGTTCATGTCCGAGCGCGGCACCATCACGCGGACGGCCACCCACTCGGCGTCGTGCAGCGGCGAGACCGTCGGGGACTCGAAGCCCGGGGCGATCGCCGTGGCGCTCTCCAGGAGCGCGACGGGGCAGTCGTAGTCGAGCAGCACGTACTCGCGGGCGACCAGCACGCCCTGCAGGCGGCGCAGCAGCACCGGGATGCCCTCGGGCTCCCCTGCGGCGGAGACCAGGACGGCGGTCGAGTCCAGGATGACCGGGCCGAAGATCTCGAGGCCGGCCTTGCGGAGCGTGGTGCCGGTCTCGACGACATCGGCGATGACGTCGGCGACGCCGAGCTGGATCGCGGACTCGACCGCGCCGTCGAGGCGGATCAGCGTCACCTCGACGCCGTGCTCCCGGAGGAAGCGGCCCACGAGGCCCGGGTAGCTGGTCGCCACGCGGAGGCCGTCGATCTGCGCGAGCTCGTCGTAGCGGCCGGCGGGCCCGGCGAAGCGGAAGGTGGAGTTCGCGAAGCCGAGGCTCGCGATCTCGCGCGCCTCGGAGCCGGAGTCGATCAGGAGGTCGCGGCCGGTGACCCCGACGTCGAGAGCGCCGGAGCCGACGTAGGTGGCGATGTCGCGCGGGCGCAGGTAGAAGAACTCCACCCCGTTGCGCTCATCGACGACGTGCAGCTCCTTCGGGTCGCGGCGGCCGGTGTAGCCGGCCTCCGCGAGCATCTGACCGGCGGTCTCCGAGAGGGAGCCCTTGTTGGGGACGGCGACGCGCAGGAGCGCCGGGGCGGGGGTGGTGGTCACGGGACGTCCTTCATGACTCGACGGCTGTTCAGGGGGCGGCACGGCTCCTCGGGGAGCGTGCGGGCGCGACGGCGCGGAGCGGATACGCACCCCGGCGAGCGGGGCGGGGCTCACAGATGCCGGTAGACGTCGGCCGTCGTCAGTCCCTTGGCGAGCATGAGCACCTGCAGGTGGTAGAGCAGCTGCGAGATCTCCTCGGCGGTGCGCTCGTCGCCCTCGTACTCGGCGGCCATCCACACCTCGGCGGCCTCCTCGACGATCTTCTTGCCGATGAAGTGCACGCCGGCGTCGAGCTCGCGGACGGTGCCCGAACCCTCGGGACGGGCGGCGGCCTTCTCGCCCAGCTCAGCGAAGAGGTCGTCGAAAGTTTTCACCGGGGAAGTCTATACGGCGGCCGGGCGCGGGCCGCCTCAGTGCCGGTGCAGGTGAGCGGTCGCCGTCTCGCGCAGCGACGCGATCGCGGCCTCCGGGTCGTCCGCGCCGAAGACCGCGGAGCCCGCGACGAAGGTGTCGGCTCCCGCCTCCGCTGCGATCTCGATCGTGCCGGGAGCGATCCCGCCGTCGACCTGGAGCCAGACGTCGAGCCCGGTGCGGTCCACCACGTTCCGGAGGGTGCGCAGCTTGGGCATCGTCTCCTCCATGAAGGACTGGCCCCCGAAGCCGGGCTCGACCGTCATCACGAGGACCTGGTCGAACTCGGGCAGGAGGTCGAGGTAGTCGTCCACCATCGTGCCCGGCTTGAGCGCGATCCCCGCCCGCGAGCCGATCTCGCGCAGGCGCCGCGCCAGGGCCACGGCGTCGCGCGCGGCCTCGGCGTGGAAGGTCACGGAGAAGGCGCCGGTCTCGGCGTAGTCGGGGGCCCACCGGTCGGGGTCGTCGATCATCAGGTGCAGGTCGAGCGGCCGGGGCGAGACGTCCTGGAGGCGCTGGACCATGGTCAGCCCGAAGGTGAGGTTCGGCACGAAGTGGTTGTCCATCACGTCGACGTGCACGAGGTCGGCTCCGGCGATGCGCTGCAGCTCGGCCTCGAAGTTCACGAAGTCGGCGGAGAGGATGCTGGGGTTGATCCGTGCGGGCATGCCTCCAGCCTAGATCGGAGCGTCCTCCGCGTCCGCCCGGCCGAGCGCGTTCCCGCTCCGGAGGGTTCAGGCGTCTCCGGACGCCGCCTCGAGGGGCCGGCGGCGGAGGAGCTGCACGAACATGGCGTCGGTGCCGTGCCGGTGCGGCCAGAGCTGCACGTGGAGGGTGCCCTCCGGCAGCGGGAGCGGGTCCGCCGTCAGCGCGCGCAGCACGGCCGGCGTGTCGACGAGCTCGAGCTCGTGCCGCTCCTGCGCGAGGGCGAGCACGCGCCGGGTCTCGCCGAGGTGCGGCGAGCAGGTCACGTAGGCCAGCAGGCCGTCGGGAGCGAGAGCCCTCACCGCGGAGTCGAGCAGCTCGCCCTGGAGGGCGGCCAGCGGCTCCACGTCGGCCGCGGACTTGCGCCAGCGCGCCTCGGGCCGACGCCGCAGCGCACCGAGACCGGTGCACGGCGCGTCGAGGAGGATGCGGTCGAACGATCCCGGCTGCTCGTCGCCCAGGTCGCGCCCGTCGCCGGTGCGCACCTCGACCGACGGATCGACGGCGGCCAGCGCCTGCCGCACCAGGCCCGCGCGGCCCGGAACCACCTCGTTGGCGAGCAGCGCCGCCCCTCCTGCGCGCGCCTCCGCCGCGAGCAGCGCCGCCTTGCCGCCGGGTCCCGCGCACAGGTCGAGCCAGCGCTCGCCCGGGCGGACCGGCCGTGCTCGGGAGAGCGCCAGAGCGGCGAGCTGGGAGCCCTCGTCCTGCACGCGCACGCGGCCCTCGTGCACCGCGGGGAACGCCTCCGGGTCGCCGCCGGTGCTGGTCATGCCGACCGGCGAGAACCGGTCGGATTCGGCGTCGGCGATCTCGCTGGGAGACGCCAGGCCCGGCAGAGCCACCAGGTTCACCCGCGGAGCCGCGTTGTCGGCGGCGAGCAGCGCGTCGAGCTCGTCGGCCGCCCCCTCCGCCGCCAGCGCCCGTCGCAGGGCGCGCACGATCCACACGGGGTGGGAGCTTAGCGCGGCGATCCGGTCGTCCCCGGAGACCGCGGCCGCGGAGACCCGCTCGCGCCACTCGCCGGCGCCCGAGCGCGAGACCGCGCGCAGCACGGCGTTGGCGAAGGCCACCGCTCCCCGCGAGGAGCCGGCCGCGACGAGCGCGACGCTCTCGTTCACCGCGGCGTGCGGGGCCACGCGGGTCGCGAGCAGCTGGTGCACGCCCAGGCGCAGCGCGTCGAGCACCGGCGCATCGATGCTCTCGACGGACCGGCCGGCCGCGAGGGCGATCACGCGGTCGTAGTAGCCGGACATCCGCAGAGTGCCGTAGCAGAGCTCGGTGGCCAGTCCCGCGTCGGCGGGCGAGAGGCCGGCGGCGCTGATCCGCGCGGGCAGGACCAGGTTGGCGTAGGCGTCCGACCCGCTCACCGCGAGCAGGACGTCGTAGGCGACCCGCCGGGCGGGAGCGGCCTCGCGACGGGCGCTCACGCGAGCACCGTGCTCTCGCGCAGGCCGCGGGCCCAGGCGGCGCCGGCCATCGGGGTCCTGCCGGCGGGCTGGACGGTGACCAGCTCGACCGCTCCGTCCGCGGTGCCGACGAGGGCGCGCCCCGAGTCGAGGCGGACGACGCCGGGAGCGAGGTCCCCCTCGGCCGCGCGGACCGCGAGCACCTTGAGGCGCGCGTTCCCCACCGCGGTCGAGGCTCCGGGCTCGGGAGTCGTTCCGCGCACGAGCGCGAGGACCCGCCCGGTCGGGAGGCTCCAGTCGATCCGGCCGTCGGCGGCGTCGAGCTTGGGAGCGGGGGTCGCCTCTCCGGCCTGCGGAGTCGCGACGGCCGTGCCCTCCTCCAGCGCGCCGACCACGCCGAGGGTGAGGCCGGCGCCGCTCGCGGCCAGCTCCGTCAGCAGCTCGCCCGCGGTGCGCTCCCCCGCGTCGACGGCGAGCTCGGCGTACACGTCACCGGCGTCGAGCTCGGCGACCAGCTGGAAGACGCTCGCGCCGATCCGCGTGTCGCCCGCCATCAGCGCCCGCTGGACGGGAGCCGCCCCGCGCCAGCGCGGCAGCAGGGAGAAGTGCAGGTTGATCCAGCCCAGGCGCGGCACCGCCAGCAGGCGCTGCCGGACGAGGCCGCCGTAGGCCACGATCACGCCGAGGTCGGGGGCGAGCTCCGCGATCCGGTCGGTCACGTCCTCGTCGAGGCGGTTCGCCCGGATCACCGGGATCCCCAGCTCCTCGGCCACGACGGCGACCGGCGAGGGGGTGAGCACGCGCTTGCGTCCCACCGGGGCGTCCTCCCGGGTGACCACGGCCACGACCTCGTGCGCGGAGGCGGCGAGGTCGCGGAGGGTCGGAACGGCGGCGGCGGGCGTGCCGGCGAAGACGAGGCGCACGGGGGTCTCCTGGGGAGTCAGAGGATGTCGGGGTCGTCGAGACGGACCCGGAGCCGGGGGGCCGGCCGGAAGCGGCCGGGCGTGGTCGGCGGGCGACGACGGCGCGTGGCGTTGCGGATCACGGCGGAGCGGAGGCGCGCGGCCACATCCGCACCGCGAGCGTAGTCGAACCGGACGATCGCCCGGACGGAGCCGTCCTCGAGCCCGACAGGACCGAGGACCTCGTGCCGGTCGTCCTCGTCGAGCGCGTCGAGCGCCTCCTCCACCGCGTGCGCGTCGCCGCTCACCGTGGCCAGGCGCACCGCGGGCGGGAAGCGCAGAGCGCGCCGCTCCTGGAGCTCGGCCCGGAGGTACTCGGCCTGCCGCCAGGTCGCCAGGGCGGTCGCGAGCCGGCCGCCGACCCCGACCAGGAGGACCGGCGCGCCCGGGCGGGCCAGCGCCGCGGCGTTCGACCAGGTGCGGAGCGCGTCGTCGGCGACCCGCAGGCTCTCGCGGGCCAGCATCCGCTCGCCGTCCAGCAGCAGGACGGCGTGGTAGCCGCCGTCGGCCCGCGGCTCCGCCCCGCGCGTGGCCACGACGAGCGCGGGCTCGTCGGGGAGGGTGAGCACGGGGCGCTGCCCGTCGGCGACGATCACCTTGGCACCCGGGAAGGCGCGTCCGAGCTCCTCCGCGGTGCGGCCCGCGCCGAGGGAGACGAGGCGCAGAGCCGTCGCCTCGCAGACGGAGCAGGTCCAGTCGGCCGCGATCAGGCCGCACCAGCCGCAGCTCGGCCGCCCGCCCTCGGAGTGCACGCCGAGCGGACCCTGGCAGCGGTTGCAGCGTGCGACGGTCCGGCAACGGGCGCAGGCGACCACCGGCGCGTAGCCGGGGCGCGCGACCTGGACGAGCACGGGACCGGAGTCGAGGGCCTTCCGCGCCTCCCGCCAGGCGGAGGAGGGGATGCGCGCTGCCGCGTCGTGCTCGTCGGCCGCCCACTGCTGGGCGGTCGGCACGACGTGCGGGCGGCGGCTCGGCCGCGGCTCCACCTCGGTCGCGAAGCCGATCTCGACGAGCCGCTCGACCTCGACCGTGCGCGTGTTGCCGAGCAGGACGAGGCCGGCGCCGCTCTGCTCCTGCCGCACCAGGGCGACGTCGCGGGCGTGCGCGTAGGGCGCGAGCGGCTCGGCGAAGAGCGGATCGCCGTCGTCCCAGAGCGCGATCAGGCCGAGGGCGGAGGAGGGCGCGTAGAGGACGGAGCGGTTGCCGACGACGACCCGCGGCCCGGGATCGAGGCAGCGGACGAAGGCGGAGTAGCGCTCGGCGCCCTTCTGCCGCGCATCGAGGCGCACCACCGCCTCCGCGGGGACGAGGGCGGCGAGAGCGAGCTCCAGCTGCTCCTGGTCGCGGTAGTCGGGGACGGCCAGGATCGCGTCGCGGCCCGCGGCGAGCGTGTCCCGGGCGAGCTCGGCGAGCGTGACGGCCCAGCCGCCGACCCACGCGCCCGAGTCGAGCCTCACGGGAGCCGGCACGGCGCCGACCGCCAGCCGGGCCCCCTCGGCGAGTCCCGCGAAGGAGGCGTCGGGGTAGCCCGTCCCGCCGCCCGCCTCGACCGCGGGCGCCGCAGGAGCGGGACCCGCGGCGAGTCGCGCCTTCTCGACGCGGACGTGGCGGCGCGGCACGGCCAGGCGCAGCACGTCGCTCGCGCCTCCGGAGGCGCGGTCGGCCACCCGGCGGGCGAGGGCCCAGACCTCCGGGGTCAGCACGACGAGCGGCGAGACCAGCTCCTCGATGCCGCTGAGCGCTCCGGCGTGCTCGGTCCCCTCCCCCGTCTCGACGACGAACGCGTCGGCGATCCGGCCTCCGGTCCGCAACGGCACCCGCACGCGCACGCCGGGGACCACCTCGCCGCGCAGCGCCTCCGGCACCGCGTAGTCCAGGAGCCGGTCGAGCTGCGGGAGGGGCGAGTCCAGGAGCACGCGCGCGACGGCTCCGCTCGTCGCCATCGCCGCCGCGCCCGCTACGAGAGGCCCGCGGCGGAGCGCAGGTCGTCGACCCGGTCGAGGCGCTCCCAGGTGAAGTCGGGGAGCTCCCGGCCGAAGTGGCCGTAAGCCGCGGTCTGCGCGTAGATCGGGCGGAGCAGGTCGAGTGCGTGGATGATCGCGGCCGGGCGCAGGTCGAAGACCGAGCGGATCGCCTCGGTGATCGTCTCGTCGGAGACGGTGCCGGTGCCGAAGGTCTCGACGTAGAGGCCGACCGGGGCCGCCTTGCCGATGGCGTAGGCGACCTGCACCTCCAGCCGCGAGGCGAGCCCCGCGGCGACCGCGTTCTTGGCGACCCACCGCATGGCGTAGGCGGCCGAGCGGTCCACCTTCGACGGGTCCTTGCCCGAGAACGCGCCGCCGCCGTGGCGGGACGCTCCGCCGTAGGTGTCGACGATGATCTTGCGGCCGGTGAGCCCGGCGTCACCCTGAGGCCCGCCGATCTCGAAGCGGCCGGTCGGGTTGATCAGCAGGCGCACGGCGGAGGAGTCGAGGTCGACCGTCTCGAGCACGGGGCGGATGACGTGCGCCGCGATGTCCGCGTGGATCGTCTCGGTGCTGACGTGCTCGGCGTGCTGGGTGGACAGGACGACGGTGTCGATGGTGGACGGCGTCGTGCCGTCGTAGCCGATGGTGACCTGGGTCTTGCCGTCGGGCCGGAGGTAGTCGAGCTCGCCCGACTTGCGGACGGCGGCCAGGCGCTCGGCGAGGCGGTGCGAGAGCCAGCTCGGCAGCGGCATGTACTCGGGGGTCTCGTCGGTCGCGAAGCCGAACATCAGACCCTGGTCGCCCGCGCCCTGGCGGTCGAAGGCGTCCTCGCCCGCCTCGGAGGAGCGGACCTCGAGCGCCGTGTCGACGCCCGCCGCGATCTCGGGCGACTGCTGGCCGATCGAGACCGAGACGCCGCAGGAGCGGCCGTCGAAGCCCTTCTCCGAGGAGTCGTAGCCGATCTCGACGATCGTGTCGCGCACGATCTTGGGGATCTCGACGTAGCCGCTCGTGGAGACCTCGCCCGCGACGTGCACGAGCCCCGTCGTGACCAGCGTCTCGACGGCGACCCGGCTGTGCGGGTCCTCGCGGAGCAGGGCGTCGAGGATGCGGTCCGAGATCTGGTCGCAGATCTTGTCCGGGTGGCCCTCGGTGACGGACTCGGAGGTGAACAGGCGGAGGGGACCGGAGGTCATGCTTCTCTTCTCGTCCCGGCTCGTGCGGACCGGGGTCGTTCGTACCGGGAGTGGCCTGGCGGGCGCGATGCCGGGCGGCAGGCGATCGGCGCCTGGGCGGGCGGACCGGCGGGGCTAGCGCACGACCGCGTCGAGGACGCGATCGGCCACCTCCGCCTTGCTGCCCGAGGCCTCGCCAACTATATCGCCGGCCCGATCGAGGACCACGACGGCGTTGCTGTCGCTCTGGAAACCCTCGGCCCAGCCCACCCTGTTGAGGACGAGCAGGTCGCAGCCCTTGCGGGCGATCTTGGCGCGGCCGAGGGCGAGCATCGCGTCCCGGTCCGGCTCGGTCTCCGCGGCGAAGCCGACGACGATCTGCCCCTCCCGCCGGGAGGCGGAGATCTCGGCGAGGACGTCCGGGTTCTTGACGAGCTCGAGGACGAGACGGTCGCCCTGCTGCTCCTTCTTGATCTTCGCGTCGGCGACCGCGGCGGGCCGGTAGTCGGCGACGGCCGCGGCCATGATCACGACGTCCGCGCCGGGGGCCGCGGCGAGGGCGGCCTCGCGCAGCTCGAGCGCGGTGCCCACCGGGAGGACCGTGACGCCCTCCGGCGCCGGCACGTCGAGGTTCGCGGCGAGGAGGGTGACCTCCGCGCCGCGGGCCGCAGCGGCCAGCGCGAGCGCGACGCCCTGCCTGCCGCTGGAGCGGTTGCCGACGAAGCGCACCGGGTCGAGGGGCTCGCGGGTGCCGCCGGCGGTCACGAGGACGCGCACGCCCGCGAGGTCGCGGCGGGCGGAGGCGGAGCGGGCGTGGACGGCGAGGGCCTCCGCCACGATCGTCTCGGGCTCCTCCATGCGGCCGGGGCCCGAGTCGGCGCCGGTGAGGCGGCCGACCGCGGGGCCGACGACGTGCACGCCGCGGGAGCGGAGCACCGCCGTGTTCGCGACGGTGGCGGCGTTCGCCCACATCTCGGTGTGCATCGCGGGGGCGACCACGAGCGGGGCGGTGCTCGCGAGCACCGTGTTGCCGAGCAGGTCGTCGGCGAGGCCGGCGGCGAGCTTGGCGAGCGTGTGCGCCGTCGCGGGCGCGATCACGATGAGGTCGGCGGCCTGGCCGATGGCCACGTGCCGGACCTCGGCGACGCCCTCGTAGAGCTCGGTGTGCACCGGGTTCCGCGAGATGGCCTCGAGGGTGGGCTTGCCGACGAAGCGCAGCGCGGCCTCGGTCGCGACGACGTGCACGTCGTGCTCCGCGAGGACCAGCGCGCGGACGACTCCGACGGCCTTGTACGCGGCGATGCCGCCGGTGATGCCGACGACGACGTTGAGCCGTCGGCCGGCCTCGAGAGAGGAGCCCACCCGGAGGGGACTACTCGGCGAGGGGCTTGGCGACGAGCTTGTCCTCGTTGATCTCGTGCAGTGCGACCGAGAGGGGCTTGTCGTCGATGGTGGAGTCGACCAGCGGGCCGACGTTGTCGAACAGGCTGCCCTCGTGGAGGTCGGCGTAGTAGTCGTTGATCTGGCGGGCGCGCTTGGAGGCGAAGATCACCAGCGCGTACTTGGAGTCGACCTTCGAGAGGAGCTCGTCGATGGGCGGGTCGATGATGCCGAGGTTGTTGGCCATGGATGTCTCCTTGCAGGCGCATCAGCGCCGATCTGCGGCTCCGGAGCAACACGGCGCGCGGGCTCCGAGGGGCGTGTGCCCGGTGGGACCCGGGGCGTCGGCCCGGAGGTGGTCGGTGGCCCGGTGTCAGCGGCCCGGGTCAGCGGGCGCGCCGTCGGCACGAGGCGACATCAATTCTACGACCTCGCGGGCCGCTTCGGGCACGGTGCTGTTGACGACGGCGAAATCGAACTCGTCCTGCGCGGCCAGCTCCACCTTCGCGGTGGCCAGACGGCGCTCCTGCTCCTCCGCGCTCTCGGTGCCGCGGCCGACCAGCCGGCGGACCAGCTCGTCCCAGCTCGGCGGCAGGAGGAAGACCAGCCGCGCGTCCGGCATCCGCTCGCGCACCTGGCGGGCACCCTGGATGTCGATCTCGAGCATCACCTGCCGGCCCTGCTCCAGCGCGGCGTCGATGGGGCCGCGGGGCGTGCCGTAGCGGTGAGCGTTGTGGACGACGGCGTACTCGAGGAACTCCCCCGCCGCGACCATCCGGTCGAACTCGGCGTCGTCGACGAAGTAGTAGCTGACGCCGTCCACCTCGCCCGGACGCGGGGCCCGGGTGGTGGCCGAGACCGAGAGCAGGACGTCCGGGTAGTTCTCGCGGATGTAGGTCGACACGGTGCCCTTGCCGACCGCGGTCGGACCGGCGAGGACGAGCAGGCGGTTGCGGCCGGGGCGGCGCTGCCGCGACTCCCGCTCCTCGAGGAACGACGCCAGGCCCTCGACCTGGCGCCGGCCGAGCCCGCCGAGGCGCTTCGACTCGGCGATCCGCAGCTGGTCCATCACCCGGGGCGTCTTCACCACGCCGAGTGCGGGCACGGCGCGGAGCAGCTCGCTGACGCGCATCCGCCCCTCGACTCCGAGCGGCTCGGCCTGGGCCGCCGCGAGCACGGCGGTCGCGGGGCGGCGTCCGGCGGCGACGGCCTTCTTGACGGCGGCGCGGGCACGGCGCGCCGCGATCGCGGCCTCGGAGGCGGCGCGCCGGTCGACCTCGGGCGGCGAGGGACGGCGCACGGCCTCCGGGCGCGAGGAGGCGCCGGGATCGGGGCTGACGGTTTCAGCGGACAAGGGTCTCCTGGATGTCGGTCGCGCGGCGGGTGATCTCGGCCGCGATCCCCGAGGGGCCGGCGCCGAGCACGCTGCGCGACTCGCTGACGATGGTGGCGGCGCTCAGCGCGCCGAACAGCCGCTGCGCGTCCGCGACGGCTGCGCCCTGGTGGCCGAAGCCGGGCGCGAGCACCGGAAGTGCGGGGTGCAGCGGCTCGTCGATGCCGATGCCGAAGTCGCCCAGGGCGACAGTGGCGCCGAGCACCACGCCGACCGAGCCGATCGACGCGCGAGCGTGAGCGTCGTTCCAGGATGCCACGTCCGCCACGACCGCGCGTGCCACGGTGGATCCCGCCCGGCCGCCGTCCTGCACGAGGGCGCGCTGCACGGGGCGGGCCTCGGGGTTGGAGGTGGCTGCGAGGACGAACACGCCCTTGCCCGCCTCCTCGGCGAGGGTCAGCATCCCCTCGAGGGAGCCGAGCCCCTGGTAGGCCGCCGCGGTCATGGCGTCCGCCTCGAGCGGCGAGCCGGGCCGGAGCCACGCCTCGGCGTAGGCGGTGACGCTCGTGCCGATGTCGCCGCGCTTGACGTCGGCGATCACCAGCAGTCCGGCCTCGCGGGCGTCGGCGAGCACGCGCTCGAGCGCGGCGTAGCCCGCCGAGCCGTGCCGCTCGAAGAACGCGATCTGCGGCTTCACCACGCCCGCACGGCCGGCCGCCGCCTCGACGACCGTTCGGCCGAAGCTCTCGAGCCCGGCCGCGTCGTCGGCGAGGCCCCACGCGTCGAGCAGGTACGCGTGCGGGTCGATCCCGACGCAGAGCCGGCCGTGCGCGGCGAACGCCGCCTCGAGGCGCGAGCCGAAGGAGGCGGTGCCCGCCGCGCCGCCGCTCACGCGGTGCGCTCCGCGCGGCGCAGGGCGTAGTCCTGCAGGCTCGTCACCTCGAAGGGCTCGTTCGCCGCGTCGAGCGAGGCGACCGCCGCCGCGAGCTGGGCGATCGTGGTGAACAGCGGCTTGTCCGCGGCGACCGCGGCGGCGCGGATCTCGTAGCCGTCGGCGCGGGTCGCTCCTCCGCTGGGCGTGTTGATCACCACGTCGACCTCGTCGCGGGCGATCAGCTCGACGATGGAGGGCGCGTCGCCCTCGGCGGTCTCGCTGTACTTGCGGACCACGCGGGCCTGGATCCCGTTGCGATTCAGCACCTCGGCCGTGCCCTCGGTCGCGAGGATGTCGAAGCCGAGCTGACGCAGGCGCAGCGCGGGCAGGACGATCGAGCGCTTGTCGCGGTCGGCGACCGAGATGAAGACGGTCCCGCTCGCCGGCATGCCGCCGTACGCGGCGTCCTGGCTCTTCGCGAAGGCGCGCGGGAAGTCGCGGTCGATCCCCATGACCTCGCCGGTGGAGCGCATCTCGGGCCCGAGCAGCGAGTCGACGATCTGGCCCTCCTTGGTGCGGAAGCGCTTGAACGGCAGGACCGCCTCCTTCACCGCGATGGGAGAGTCCATCGGGACGTCGGAGCCGTCGCGCTCGGGCAGCAGGCCCTCGGCCTTCAGCGCGGCGATGGTCTCGCCCACCATCAGGCGCGACGCGGCCTTCGCGAGCGGGATGCCCAGCGCCTTCGACACGAACGGCACGGTGCGCGAGGCCCGGGGGTTCGCCTCGAGCACGTAGAGCACGCCCTGGCCGATCGCGAACTGGACGTTCAGCAGTCCTCGGACGCCGACGCCCTGCGCGATCGCGAGGGTCGCCTCCCGCACCTGGTCGATCTGCCGGCGGCCGAGCGTCACCGGCGGGAGCGTGCACGCCGAGTCGCCGGAGTGGATGCCGGCCTCCTCGATGTGCTCCATCACTCCTCCGATGTAGAGCTGCTCGCCGTCGAAGAGCGCGTCGACGTCGATCTCGATCGCGTCGTCGAGGAAGCGGTCCACCAGCAGCGGGTGCGCCTCGTCGATGATCCCCTCGCCGGCCATCCGCTCGAAGTAGTCCTCGAGCTGGGGCGTGCCGTAGACGATCTCCATGCCGCGCCCGCCGAGGACGAACGACGGACGGACGAGGACCGGGTAGCCGATCTCCACCGCGACCTCGCGGGCGCCGTCGAGGTCGGTCGCGGTGCCGTTGCGCGGAGCGAGAAGTCCCGCCTCGTCGAGGATCCGCGAGAACGCGCCGCGCTCCTCCGCGAGGTCGATGTTCGCGGGGGTGGTGCCGAGGATGGGCACGCCGGCCGCCTCGAGGCCCGCGGCGAGCCCGAGCGCCGTCTGGCCGCCCAGCTGCACGACGACGCCGACGAGCTCGCCGGACTGCGACTCCGCGTGGATGACCTCGAGCACGTCCTCGAGAGTCAGCGGCTCGAAGTAGAGGCGGTCCGAGGTGTCGTAGTCGGTCGAGACCGTCTCGGGGTTGCAGTTGATCATGATCGTCTCGAAGCCCGCGTCCGAGAGCGCGAACGAGGCGTGCACGCAGGAGTAGTCGAACTCGACCCCCTGGCCGATGCGGTTGGGGCCGGAGCCCAGGATGACGACCTTGCGGCGGTCGGCGGCGACGACCTCCGTCTCCTCGTCGTACGAGGAGTAGTGGTACGGCGTGAGCGCCGGGAACTCGCCCGCGCAGGTGTCGACGGTCTTGTAGACCGGGCGCACGTCCAGCGCGTAGCGGGTGCGGCGGACCTCCGCCTCGTCGAGACCGCGGAGCTCGGCGATCTGCGCGTCCGAGAAGCCGTGGTCCTTCGCCAGGCGGAGGAGTCCGGCGTCGAGGCCGTCGTGCTCGCGCACCAGGTCGGCGATCTCGTTGATCAGCACGATCTGGTCGAGGAACCAGGGGTCGATCTTCGTGGACTCGAACGCCTGCTCGACCGTGGCTCCCAGGCGCAGCGCCTGCTGCACGGTGACGATGCGGCCGTCGGTCGGGGTCCTCGCGATCTCGAGCAGCTCCTCGACCGAGCGCTCCTGCGCGCCCCAGTGGAACGACGAGCCGCGCTTCTCGAGCGAGCGGAGCGCCTTCTGCAGCGCCTGCGCGTAGTTGCGGCCGATCGCCATCGCCTCGCCCACCGACTTCATGGTCGTGGTCAGCGTCTTGTCGGCGGCCGGGAACTTCTCGAACGCGAACCGCGGGACCTTCACGACCACGTAGTCCAGCGTCGGCTCGAAGCTCGCCGGCGTCACCTTGGTGATGTCGTTCGGGATCTCGTCCAGGCGGTAGCCGATGGCGAGCTTCGCGGCGATCTTGGCGATCGGGAAGCCGGTCGCCTTGGAGGCGAGGGCGGAGGAGCGGGAGACGCGCGGGTTCATCTCGATCACGATGATCCGGCCGTCCGCCGGGTCGATCGCGAACTGGATGTTGCAGCCGCCGGTGTCCACGCCCACGTCGCGGATGATCCGGATGCCGATGTCGCGCAGCTTCTGGTACTCGCGGTCGGTGAGGGTCAGCGCCGGTGCGACGGTGATCGAGTCGCCCGTGTGCACGCCGACGGGGTCGACGTTCTCGATCGAGCAGACGACGACCGTGTTGTCGGCCGTGTCGCGCATCAGCTCGAGCTCGTACTCCTTCCAGCCGAGGATCGACTCCTCCAGGAGCACCTCGGTGGTGGGGCTCTGGTGCAGGCCGTCGCCGACCATCCGCACCAGCTCCTCGCGGGTGTAGGCGAAGCCGGAGCCCAGGCCGCCCATGGTGAACGACGGGCGGATGACGAGGGGATAGCCCAGGTCCTCGGCGTACTCGATCGCCTCGTCGACGGTGTGCGCGATGTAGGACTTCGCGACGTCGGCGCCCGCGTCCAGCACCAGCTGCTTGAAGATCTGCCGGTCCTCGCCGCGGTTGATCGCCTCGAAGCTCGCGCCGATGAGCTCGACGCCGTACTTCTCGAGGATCCCGAGGTCGTGCAGCTGGATGGCCGCGTTCAGGGCCGTCTGCCCGCCGAGGGTCGGCAGGATCGCGTCCGGCTTCTCCTTGGCGATGATCGCCTCGATCGCCTTGGGCGTGATCGGCTCCACGTAGGTGGCGTCGGCGAAGTCGGGATCGGTCATGATCGTCGCCGGGTTGGAGTTGACGAGGATTACGCGCACCCCCTCGGCGCGCAGCACGCGGCAGGCCTGGGTGCCGGAGTAGTCGAACTCGACGGCCTGTCCGATGACGATCGGGCCGGAGCCGATGACCAGGACGCTCTGGATGTCTTCCCTGCGCGGCATTACTTCTGCTCTCCGATGCTGCTGGTCGTGGGGATGTCGGTGGGCTCCGAGGCCCCGCGCCCGGCCGTGCGCTGCACGACCATCTCGCGGAAGCGGTCGAAGAGGTGGTTGGAGTCGTGCGGGCCGGCCGCCGCCTCCGGGTGGTACTGCACCGAGAAGGCGGGGATGTCGAGGCAGCGCAGGCCCTCCACGACCGAGTCGTTGAGGGAGTAGTGGCTGACCTCGACGCGGCCGAAGCCCTCGGGCGAGTCCAGCTCGCCCTCGATCGGCGCGTCCACGGCGAACCCGTGGTTCTGCGAGGTGATCTCCACGCGGCCGGTGAGCTTGTCGAGCACGGGCTGGTTGATCCCGCGGTGGCCGAAGGGGAGCTTGTAGGTGCCGAAGCCGAGAGCGCGCCCCAGCAGCTGGTTGCCGAAGCAGATGCCGAAGAACGGCAGGTCGGCGCGCAGGGTGGTGCGCAGCAGCTCGACGTGGCGGTCCGAGGCCTCGGGGTCGCCGGGGCCGTTGGAGAAGAAGAGCGCGGACGGGTCGAGCGCGAGCACCTGCTCGGCGGTCACCGACTCGGGCAGCACGTGGACGTCGAAGCCGCGCTCCGCGAGGTAGTTGACCGTCGAGGTCTTCACCCCCAGGTCGATGACCGCGACCGAGCCGACGCGCTCGCCGCGGGCAGGCACCGTGTACTGCTCGTCGGTCGAGACCGAGGAGGAGAGGTTGAGCCCCTGCATCTGCCGGCCGCCGAGGACCAGCGCGAGCTGCTCCTCCTCGGGGAGGGCGAGGTCCTCGCCGGAGAACACGCCGGCGCGCATCGAGCCGGCCGAGCGGATGTGGCGGGTGATCGCCCGGGTGTCGACGCCGGAGATCCCGACGATGCCGTCGGTCTCCAGGTCGTCGCCGAGGGAGCGCTGCGCGCGGAAGTTGGAGACGACGCGGGAGGGGTCGCGGACGACGTAGCCGGCGACCCAGATGCGGCGCGACTCCATGTCCTCGTCGTTGGTCCCGGTGTTGCCGATGTGGGGCGCGGTCTGCACGACGATCTGGCCGGCGTAGCTCGGGTCGGTCAGCGTCTCCTGGTAGCCGGTCATGCCGGTGGCGAAGACGATCTCGCCCAGGGTGCGGCCTCGGGCGCCGTAGGCCTGTCCCCGGAATCGTCGTCCGTCCTCGAGGACGAGGACGGCGGTGGGTTCGGTGCTGAGGCGTGTCGTTGGCACGGACTAGGAGCCCTTCTGGGTCGTGTCGGGGCCGCCGCGAACGTCGTGCTCTACGACCCGGAGGCGCGACGCCGCTTCTCCGTCGAGGACCTGCGCGGCCGCAGCGGCAACTCCCCGTACCTC